>DASSIU010000161.1:0-6607 GCA_035691585.1 Sphingomicrobium sp.
AACAGACCCTCCACAACGCGCTGGGGGAAGCCAGCAAGCGCCGGCACGAGTATGCGACCCTCGAACATCTGCTCATCGCCCTGGTGGATGACGAACATGCCTCCAAGGTGATGACCGCCTGCGGTGTGAGTCGCGACGAGCTTCGCGCGTCGGTGAAGCAATATCTCGACAATGAGCTCGGAGCGCTCGTCGCCGACAGCGCGACCGACCCGACACCGACGAGCGGTTTCCAGCGGGTCGTCCAGCGCGCGATCCTCCACGTCCAGTCGTCAGGGCGCGACGAGGTGACCGGGGCCAACGTGCTGGTCGCTTTGTTCTCGGAGCGCGAGAGCTACGCCGTCTATTTCCTGCAGCAGCAGGACATGAGCCGCCTCGATGCGGTGACCTATATCAGCCATGGAGTGGGCAAGGGCGAAACACCGGTCGAGACCCGCGCTCCCGAGGGCACCGAGGAGAAAACCGAGAAGGAGGGCGGCAAGAAGGAATCCGCGCTCAAGCAGTTCACGGTCGACCTCAACGAGAAGGCCAAGGCTGGCAAGGTCGACCCGCTGATCGGCCGAATGCCCGAGGTCGACCGGACGGTGCAGATCCTCTGCCGCCGATCGAAGAACAATCCGCTTTACGTGGGCGACCCTGGCGTCGGGAAGACTGCGATCGCCGAGGGCCTCGCGCGCAAGATCGTCGAGGGTGACGTACCCGACGTGCTCAAGCCGGCGACCATCTATGCGCTCGACATGGGCGCGCTGCTCGCCGGTACCCGCTACCGCGGCGACTTCGAGGAGCGGCTGAAGTCGGTCGTGGGTGAGCTCGAAAAGCTGCCGCACGCGATCCTGTTCATCGACGAGATCCACACGGTGATCGGCGCCGGCGCCACATCGGGCGGGGCGATGGACGCCTCGAACCTGCTGAAACCGGCCCTCTCCAGCGGGACTATCCGCTGCATTGGTTCGACCACCTACAAGGAGTTTCGCAACCATTTCGAGAAGGATCGCGCGCTGCTGCGCCGGTTCCAGAAGATCGACGTCAACGAACCGACGATCGAGGACACGATCAAGATTATCGCCGGGCTGCGCAGCTCGTTCGAGCAGCACCACAACGTCCGCTATACGCCCGATGCGGTTAAGAGCGCGGTCGAATTGAGCGCGCGCTACATCCATGACCGCAAGCTGCCGGACAAGGCGATCGACGTGATCGACGAGGTCGGCGCGATGCAAATGCTGGTGCCGCCCTCGCGCCGCAAGAAGGTCATCACGCCCAAGGAGATCGAGGCCGTGGTCGCGACCATGGCGCGGATCCCGCCCAAATCGGTCAGCGCCGACGACAAGCAGGTGCTCGAGCATCTCGAGGCGGACCTGAAGCGCGTCGTGTTCGGCCAGGACCTGGCCATCGAGAAGCTCGCCAGCGCGATCAAGCTCAGCCGCGCCGGCCTTCGCGATCCCGACAAGCCGATCGGCAATTATCTCTTCTCGGGTCCCACCGGCGTCGGCAAGACCGAGGTCGCGCGCCAGCTCGCCTCCGTATTGGGCATCCCGCTGCAGCGGTTCGACATGTCCGAATATATGGAACGCCATGCCGTCAGCCGGCTAATCGGCGCGCCTCCGGGCTATGTCGGTTACGACCAGGGCGGCCTGCTGACCGACGCGGTCGATCAGCACCCGCACAGCGTCCTGCTGCTCGATGAGATCGAGAAGGCGCACCCCGACCTGTTCAACATCCTCCTGCAGGTCATGGATCACGGCAAGCTTACCGATCACCACGGCAAGACCGTCGACTTCCGCAATTCCATCCTGATCATGACCACCAATGCGGGCGCCGCCGACATGGCGCGCGAGTCGATCGGCTTCGGCGCGGCAACGCGCGAAGACGCGCAGGAGGATGCGGTCAAGAAAATGTTCACGCCGGAGTTCCGCAACCGGCTCGATGCGATTGTGCCGTTCAGCTACTTGCCGCCGGCGGTCGTTGCTCGGGTGGTCGACAAGTTCATCCTTCAGCTCGAGCTGCAGCTTGCGGACAGGAACGTCCACATCGAGCTAGACGAGGACGCGCGCGAATGGATCGTCGAGCGCGGCTACGACAAGCTCTACGGCGCGCGCCCGATGGCGCGGCTGGTCCAGGAGAAGATCAAGCAGCCGCTCGCCGAGGAGCTATTGTTCGGCAAGCTGGTCAACGGCGGCGAGGTCAAGGTCCGAATCAAGGACAATGCCCCGGCGTTCGAGATCGTCCCGGCTGCTCCGAAGCCGAGCAAGGCCAAGCCCAAGGCGAAAGCCAAGGCTATGGCCAAGCCAAAGGCGGACGACGAAGCTCCGGCTGCGGAGTAGCAGTTAGATCAGTCGAGGAAGGGCCGGAAGGCAACTTCCGACCCTTTTTGAACCATGCTAGAGTCCGCTTTGGGTGGAAAGCGGACATTCGCCGCGGGCTATCGAGCGCTACTTTTGAACGTCTCTTCTGTAACCCACTACGTCTGAAGTAGTGCGTCTGATCGTATATTTGTAGACGTAAAACCTATGGCCATCCCAGCACCCCTTTGCGGTGTGCTTCCACTTCGGACGGGGTGTGCATCTGAAAGTCGGCTCATGGCGACACGAAGGAATGCGAGAGCAATCCACCTTCCCAACTGCAAGAGCAGCACTTGCCAATAGCGAAACGATCACCCTCGGTCCTTCTTCCGATCCAATCTTGGCCGAGCCGTCTCATTATGAACAGCGACTGCGATCACTCAAGTCAGATCGAGACCTAACGGCAAGATAGGGTCGAAAACAGAGTCCAGGTTTTGAGTTCACTTCAATCCTTAGACTGGATCGCGATCCTCCCTTGCGACCCCCTCGCCGCTTGGCTCACCTGGATCGCAAAGGGGCTGCCGTCCTTCGACTTGCCGGTCACCGCATCCCCGGCGACCGCCGCGTCGACGCCCTGCTTCTTGAACTGGTCGACGAAGTATCTCCGCACCTCGTCGGGCGAGGCGGGCGCGGTGAAGTTCATGTTCACGGTCGCGCCGTGGTCGTGGGCGTCCATGTCGAAGCCGGTGACCGAGCTGCCGGGCATCAGCTTCACGCCGTCGATGTCGACATCGCCGTTGTGCATGAACCCGCTCGGCACCTTCACCTGCCCGGCGGCAATCGGCAGGTTGAAGGCGATGTTGCCGTTCTCGTCGGCGTGGATGCTGACGTTATCGTCGCCGTTCGCCGGGTTCTTGGAGTGGACATTGCAGCCGGCGAGCAGCGGCAGGGCAAGCAGGAACGCAAGACGGTTCATTTTCCGACCTCCTGTATTATTCGCATAATACAGGTTCGCTGCGCAGCGCGTCAACCCGCCTAAGCGGCAATCAACTCGTCATCGCTTGGATAGACGCCGTTCAGCACTTCCTCGAAATGGTCGCGGACGCTGTCGTTGCATTCGCATGCGAGCCGGCGGAGCTCGTCAATGTCGCGAATGTATAAGAAGCCGCGGCGGGTCTCGAGTATCCCGCGTTGCTTGAGCGAACGAAGGACACGGCTGATGTAGCTGCGCCCGACCGCCAGCATCAGGGCCAGCTGGTCCTGCGTAAGCGGAATGTCGGGGCCTCCTGTGCGCTCCACCGCCGAAATGAGCCATTTTGCTGTGCGCTGCTCGATCGAATGCGCGGCATTACAGGCGGCCGCCTGGAACACCTGGGCCGCCAGGCAATCGGCGTAGCGCGCGAAAAGATTGCCGAGCGTTGGCGACTGCTGTTTCGCTTGCTCGAGGTCAGCGATCTGCATCCGCAGGAACGGTCCTGGAAACTGCACTTCGGCCCTTGCGAAGGCCGGCAGCCGGCCCCTGCTGACGACTCCGCCGACGGCGCCTTCGCGGCCGATGAGGGACGTTTCGACCGCGAGCCCATTCCGAAGCACGACGAGGTAAGAAATGAGGCTCGGTCCGCACGGGAAATAGACGGTGCGAACCGGATCGCCGGGCTCGTAGATGATCTGCCCGCGCGCCCCAATCCAGGGTTCGAGATACGAATTGAGAATTGCCGCGTCCGCTGGGCGAAGCGCCCTCAGCAGATTGTTGCCGGATTCTTCGGCAGCGCTCGTTTCGACTCCAAACATCGGCCGGCTCCTCAAAACCGATCAGAGCACGATCCAGCAATGCGCACAAGTTCACAGTCCAATGTGCACAAGTAGGCAGACCGGCCGAATCCGAGCCGTTACGCGGCAACACCAATTCAGTAGCGTTCTATCGGGCGAGGACATGCAAGAGTATCGGTTGTACGTCTTCGAAGCGGGGCAGCTACTGTGGCCGAAGGAGTTTCACGCCGCCGACGACGCGAGAGCGATCGAGGTCGCCGAGAAGAGCTGGGCGGACGGGCGCCAGATGGAGCTTTGGACGTACAATCGCAGGGTCCGCTCCTGGGGCTTTCGGAACTCGCCGAACGAGCCGTAACCCGCTCACCAGAAACGCTGGATCGCGATCGCAGGGGTGACCGATGATTGCGTGTTATGGCCCCTGGGCACAATCCACACGCCAAGGATCGCCCCGGCGCGAGCGCTCCAGTTATACTCGACCGCCGGAGCGAAACCGACGTTCCAGCTGACTGGGGAGATCCGGTCTACCAGCGCGCCGGCGGCGTCGCGGCCCTTGACCCTCGCCTTGGCCCAGTGATCGGCCTCGACATCGAAGGCGAGCACCCATTCGTTAGTCAGGCTGTACTCGGCGCCGAGGATCATTGTCGTCTTGGCGCCGGGCCGCGCGTGGCCACGGAAGCCGGCATCGGTACCGTAGACACTTCGGCCGGAGATCGCGGTTCGCAGTGGAAAGTCATGCAGGACATTGATCCTCGCGCGCAGCAGCCGGCCGTTGCTGAGCAGAAAATATTGCTGGACGTTGACTCCCATCTCCGGCGCGAACGAGCCAGAGCCGTGGCCGCTCTTCAGGCGGCCGAGATGGTCGTCCTTGCCGGTCGGGATGACGAGGTTGGTGACCAGCGCGACGCTCGGCACCTGGCGCTCCGGCGTGAAATGCGAGAGACGTACCTGCGACAGTAGTTTGAAGTCGCTGAGAGCGAGATCGTGATTGAATCGCTCGGCCCCCAGAGAAAAGAACGGCTGCATCCCTACGGTCCAATTGTCGGTCAGCCCATATTGGTAGAAGCCGCTCGTCCCCGGATGGTGCTCGCCGCCCGAAATGCCGTCGAAGAAATAGGGTTCGGTGTAGACATGCCCCTGCGGCAGCGTCTCGGCATTCGACGCGAGTAGCGGCCCCGTCCAGCGCGCGACTTTCATGGCCGCGGTGAGCTGGTCCACGTCCGTCTCGGCGTTCGCGGAAATAGGCACGCAGGCCAACAGCGCCGCCAGGATCCGCGCAACCGATTTCATCCGCCGCCCTCCAGCCAGCCAGTCACTCCGTCGGAAGCCGCGGTAGGTGTCGAGGACTACCGCGGCTTCCTAAAGTGACCGTTCAAATTCGAATGGGCGCTTGAAACATATGGGGAACGGAGTAGCCAATAAAATTAGAATGGCAGTCGATAAACCAGGCGTGGTCAGCCTTTCGGTGACTTGAAACGAAACCGGCACGAACGCTCGCCCCGGGCCATGCATCGGCGGTGCTCGACGGCCTTGCCCGAGAGCGAGCGAAGGAGGGCCAGATCGACATCGCAAATCGCCCGGTCGGCCATGGCGAGGTCGTGGAACACGCAATTGTGCGCCTCGATCTCCGGACCGTCGGCGCCATTCACTGCCGTCGATTCGTAGCCGAGCTGGCGCATCAGCGCAGCGATCGAGGGGATGGGGTCCGCCGGATCGATTTGGTCTGCGACACCGCTGGCGAGGGTTTCGCCGATTCTGGCCATTGTCTCGGCAAGCTGATCAGGCGCCAAGTGCCGCGACAGCTCCGATAGAAGTTGCCTGGAGAGCAGCGCATATTGCCGTGGAAAGGTCGCCTTCCCCGCCGCGCTGAGCCGAAATCCCTGCGACGGCCGGCCCTTGGTCCGAATGGCGGAAGCGCGCTCGATCAATCCCTCGCGCTCGAGCGCCGCGACATGCTGATGCGCTGCGTTGCGTGAGACGCCGAGCGCCGCTGCCAGCGCTTGCACGCCGAGCGGCTCCTCGGCCCTCAATAGAAGATCGAGGATTCGATCACGGCTTCGAGCCGGCTCGCTGTTTGTGGGCGCGTTCATCTCCCTCGAATCTAGTCCAGTTCCATCCTTTCGCAACTTTGTAATGGTATAAGTTGACAAAGTGATCCGAACAGCCCCAGAAATGACGAAGGACAAGAAAGGGGAAAGGCAATGCTGAAAATAGCGGTTCTTATCTTTGCGATCGGCGCGGTCGGTGGGTTGATCCTGGCCAATTCGGTGCTTCGTGGACGGCTCGCCTCCTGGGCGCTGTCGCTCCTGCACGCGGCACTCGGCGCGACCGGACTAGTGCTCACGGCAATCGTGGTCCTCGGTGGGTCGACGGATGTCGCGAAAGTCGTTCCCATTGCCCTGCTGCTTCTTGTCATCGCCGCGCTTGGCGGCTTTTTCCTGGCGTCATTTCACGCGCGCAAAGCCACGCCTCCGAGCACGGTCGTGGTGATCCACGCAGGTGTCGCGGTAATCGGCTTCCTCCTGCTGCTCGACGGCGTGTTCCACCTCGTCTAACCGATGCTC
>DASSIU010000162.1:0-6148 GCA_035691585.1 Sphingomicrobium sp.
CCGACGAAGGTCGAACCGATCGGCGTTCATCACCTTGTTCCAGGCGGCGATGAAGTCCCGGACGAACTTCTCTTTCGCATCCGCCGCGGCATAGACCTCCGACAGTGCTCGAAGCTGCGAGTTCGAGCCAAACACCAAGTCGGTCCGCGTCGCGGTCCACTTCTGCTGTCCGCTTGCGCGATCCGAGCCGACGAATTCCTCGTCGCCCTCGTCGTCGACCTGCTTCCACGCGGTGTTCATGTCGAGAAGGTTGACGAAGAAGTCGTTCGTCAACTGTCCGACCCGGCTGGTGAGCACGCCATGCTTCGATCCGCCGGCATTGGCGCCCAGCACGCGCAGCCCGCCGACGAGCACCGCCATCTCCGCGGCGGTGAGTCCCAGAAGCTGGGCGCGGTCGATCAGCAGCTCCTCGGTCGGCACGTTGAAGCGCACGCCGAGGTAGTTGCGGAATCCGTCGGCCCTGGGCTCCAGTACCTCGAAGCTTTCGAAGTCGGTTAGCGCCTCGCTCGCATCCCCGCGACCGCCGGTGAACGGAACCGTCACGTTGAAACCGGCATCCTTCGCCGCTTTCTCGACCGCAGCGCTGCCGCCGAGCACGATCGCGTCAGCGAGCGAGACGTTGCCGCGTAGCTGGTCGAGCTTCGACAGGACCTTCGACAATTCGTCAGGGTCATTGACCTTCCAGTTGCGGATCGGGTCAAAGCGGATTCGGGCGCCGTTGGCCCCGCCGCGGTGGTCCGACTGGCGATAGGTCGAGGCCGACGCCCATGCTGCTTTCACCAACTCCGAGACGGTAAGGCCGCTGTCGAGGATCTTTCGCTTGAGATCGGCGACTTCGGTGTCGCTCGGCGTCGCGCCCACGGGAACAGGGTCCTGCCAGATAAGGTCTTCGGCCGGAACCTCAGGCCCCAGGTATCGGGCCTTGGGGCCCATGTCGCGGTGGGTAAGCTTGAACCAGGCCCTCGCGAACGCGTCGGCGAACTCGTCCGGATTGGCCCGGAACCGCTCGGCGATCTTGCGATACTCGGGGTCCTCCCGGAACGCCATGTCGGCGGTGGTCATCATGGTCGGGACCTTCTTTCCGGGCGTGTGCGCCGCGGGCGCCAGGTCCTCGGGCTTCGGATCCTTCGGTTGCCATTGCTTGGCACCGGCGGGGCTTCGGACCAGCTCGTAGTCATAGTCGAGGAGCATGTGCAGGTAGTTCATGCTCCACTTGATCGGCGTGGGCGTCCAGGCACCTTCAAGGCCGCTAGTGATCGTGTCGTCACCCATGCCGCTGGCGTGGCCGCTCTGCCAGCCGAGGCCCTGCTGGGCGATATCGGCGCCCTCTGGCTCCGCGCCGACCTTCGAGGCGTCCCCTGCTCCGTGGCATTTGCCGAACGTATGTCCACCCGCAGTCAGTGCGAGCGTCTCCTCGTCGTTCATCGCCATGCGCTCGAAGGTCATTCGGATTTCGCGGGCTGAAGCGAGCGGGTCCGCGCTTCCCCCGGGTCCTTCCGGATTGACGTAGATGAGGCCCATTTGGACCGCCGCGAGCGGATTCTCCATGGCGGTTCCGGCGTCATGCCCCATGCGCGGCTCGGCCCCCTGCCCGACCCAATTCTCCTCGGTGCCCCAATAGACGTCATGCTCCGGTTGGTAGACGTCTTTTCGGCCACCGCCGAAGCCGAACGTGGGGCCGCCCATCGATTCGATCGCGACATTGCCGGCGAGTATCAAAAGATCGGCCCAGCTGAGGTTCTTCCCGTACTTTTGCTTGATCGGCCAAAGCAGCCGGCGCGCCTTGTCGAGATTGGCGTTGTCCGGCCAGCTGTTGAGCGGCGCAAAACGCTGCTGTCCTGAATTGGCGCCGCCGCGGCCATCGCCGGTGCGATAGGTGCCGGCCGCATGCCAGGCCATTCGGATGAAGAATGGACCATAATGCCCGTAGTCGGCCGGCCACCACGGCTGGCTGTCGGTCATCAATGCGGTGAGGTCGCGCTTTACAGCGTCATAGTCGAGTTCGAGGAACGCTTCCGCATAGTCGAAGTCGTCGCCGTAGGGGTCGCCGCTGGCACCGTGCTGCGGCAGAATCTCGAGCGAGAGCTGGTTGGGCCACCAGTCGCGGTTGGTCCGTCCCAGCAGTGTGCGCAGTGCCGCCGCCTCCTGCCTTGGGCTGCCGTGCAGCGGATCACTCGTCTTGGCGTCCATGTTCTCAAGCCCTCCTGATCAATGGCTGCCGAGCCGTTAGGGCGCGAAGGTTCATGAAAGAAACGAGTTGTTCTCGTCAGAGAGTGCGGGAAAATCGATTACTGGTTTCGCCGGCTTCAGAAGCATTGGGGCCGCGGTGGAGGGCGGGGAGGGGAGCCACCGCGGCCCCTGTTCTACGACAAGCAATGCGGCCCTTGCGGCCGGTCACGCACAAGGAGCCATACGTCCCGCCGCTCAGTCGGGGAAACGACTAAAGTTCGTCAGTGATAATCGGGAAATCGATTACTGTTGCTGGGCCGATGCTATTCCATGTGCTTCAGGCCGATGCGCAGATAATTGTAGCCGGTGATCAGGGTCAGTGCCGCGGCTGCCCACAGGCAGATGATCCCGAAACCATGCACCCACGGCATGTGCGGCAGCGCGCCAGCGAGGATGAGCGCTCCAAGCGCGACCAGCTGAAACGTGGTCTTCCATTTGGCGAGAGCGCTGACGGGAACCGACACCTGTAGCCCTGCGAGATATTCCCGAAGACCCGATACAATGATTTCGCGGAGCAGGATGATCAGCGCCGCGATGATGTGGAGGCCCGCGATCTCGGGCACCGGGTTGGACCGGCGGCTGGAGATCAGCATGATCAATACTGCCCCGACCATGATCTTGTCCGCGATCGGATCGAGGAACTGGCCGAGCTTTGAAATGCTGCCCCACGCGCGGGCCAAATAGCCATCGAAATAGTCGGTGATCCCGACCAGGCAGTAAAGCACGAAGGTGATCGCATAATCGATCGGTGCCGGCCGCCACAGCAGGAAGACTAGGATCGGCACGGCCAGAATCCGCGACAGGGTCAAAAGGTTCGGCAGCGAGAGCATCGTTTCGGGACCCGAGCGTTAGAAGGGTTTGGCGGCATGCGCAAAGCTGGCTATGCCTCGCTCCCAATTCCGATGAAGACCCCAGCGACAAGCGCTTGATCCAGAACGTCACCCATCTGCTGCGAGCGCGGCGGTTCCTGCCGCTATTTGCCACCCAGTTCCTCGGCGCGTTCAACGACAGCCTGTTCAAGCAGGCGGTAGTCCTGTTCGTCGTGTATCGGCTGTATTCGAATCCCTCGAAGGAATTCGTGTTCAGCGCCATCGCGCAGGGCCTGTTCATCCTGCCCTTTTTTCTCTTCTCAGCCCTGTCGGGGCAGCTCGCCGACGATCACGACAAGGCGAAGCTGATCCGGATCATCAAGTTCGTCGAGATCGGCATCATGATTCTAGGCGGCGCCGGAATCATGCTTGCCAATATCCCCCTGATGCTCGCTGCCGTCGGTCTGATGGGTGTCCATTCGACATTCTTCGGACCGATCAAGTACGCGATTCTGCCGCAACATTTGCGACATGACGAAGTGCTTGGCGGTACGGGGTTGGTCGAAGCCGGAACCTATATCGCTATCCTGCTCGGGACGATCCTGGCCGGCATCCTGTACGCGGCACCCCAGATCGCCGCAGCCGCAACGATCGTCGTCGCGGTGCTCGGCTTCCTGACCGGGCGCCAAGTGCCCCCCGCCCCGCCGGCGGCCGAGCGAATCCCGTTCAACTGGCACATCATCCATGCGTCGATCGAGCTGGTCAGGGGCACGCTGCACATCCGCCGCCTGTATCTCGCGATCCTGTCAATCAGCTTCTTCTGGACCATCGGCGCGGTGATGATCATCGTTTTCCCGCCCCTGGTGAAGAATGTGCTGGGGGCCGACGCGCGCGTCACGAGCATGTTCATCGCCGTCTTCTCAATCGGGATCGCGATCGGGTCGGTGGCGATCAATCGGCTGTTGAAAAGCGAGGTGTCAGCCCGCTTCGCGCCCGCGTCGGTGATTGCCATGGGCTGTTTCGTTTTGCTGTTCCATTTCATCGCGCTGGTGTGGGGAAAGAACGGGCCCGGGCTGACCACGCTCAGCAATTTTCTGACCCACCCCATGGCCGGCCTGATGATTTTCGCCCTGCTCGGCATGTCGGTTACCGGCGGCATGTTCGTCGTGCCGCTCTATGCATTCCTGACCACGACGGTGCCGAAGACGGAGACGTCTCGAACGGTCGCAGCCAACAACATCGTCAATTCCGGAGCGATGGTGATCGGGAGCCTGGTCGCGATCGGCCTGAAACTGGTCGGAGTTGGGCCAACGGCACAGCTGCTGCTCGTCGCCGCGATGTGCATCGTCTCGGCATGGCTCGGCTGGAAGCTCCACCTCGCCTGCGACTAGGGCGAACTCGCCCGAACGTGGTGACCAGGTTGCTGGTCAGCCAATCAGGATCGATACGAAGAGAAATCCCGCGACGAATGTCGCCGCGAAAAGCTTGAGATCGTCAGACAAAATGGCCGCGGGTTTGGCGGCCAATGCAGCCGTCCGCTCCTGGCCTTTGCCGAAGCAGCGTGGGTGAGCTGCGAAGATGGGGCGAACGAACTGCACGGCAAAATCCCTAACGCGGTGTTTACCACGTTCGAAACTCGCGCAAGGGCAAGGGGCTGCGATCGTCCCGCCGCGGGACGATTCGTCAGATTTTCACGTGTTGATCAGCCGTTGATGGCGTGGCGCAGCGATGGAGTGCTGCCGCGGTCCTGCAAAAGGAGGTCCCGTGCCTGCTCGGCGGGCATCGGCTTCCCGAAATACCAGCCCTGCCCGATCTGGCAGCCCAGCCGCATCACGGTCTTGTAGGCGGTTTCGTTCTCGATCCCCTCGACGCAAACCGGCACCTGAAGTGCGGCCGCTAGGGTGGTCACGGCGCGAATGATCGCGGTGTTTTCGCGCTTCGCATCAACGTTCATCACGAAGCTCCGATCGATCTTGATGATGTCGAACGGCAGCGACCGAAGGTGCGCCAGCGACGAGAAACCGGTTCCGAAATCATCGAGCGCCAGTCGGATGCCTTGATTCTTGAGGCTGGTGACGATGCTCCGCGCAAGGTCGATATCGGCGAACAGCGAGCTTTCCGTGATTTCGACTACGAGCCGATCGGCCGGGAAGCTCGTCTCGGCCAATGTCCGAACGATCCGCTGCGCGAGCCAGCCATCGGCGAGCTGGGATGGGGAAATGTTGACCGAAACCTTGATCTTCGGGTCCCAACTCGCAGCCTCGCGCAATGCCTCCGAGATCACTTGTTCGGACAGGCGTCCAATTAACCCAATCTCTTCGGCAATCGGGATGAAAACATCGGGACCGACTACCCCAGAGAGCGGGTGGATCCAGCGCGCGAGCACTTCGAAGCCGACGATCTCGCCAGTAGTCAGGTCGACCTGCGGCTCGAAATAGGGAACGAAATGTCCGTGCTCGAGGCCGTGCCGAATGCCCTGCTCGATTTCGCCATGGGCAACGAGCGCTCGCTCCATGCCGGCGTCGAACCAGACCGGTCGGGCCACCCTCCCGTTGCGCGCGTGGTCCATCGCGATATCGGCGCGTCGCAGGACGTCGGGAATACGCCCGTCCACCGCCGCGGCTGAAGCAATGCCTGCAAATGCCCCGACCTGGATGATCTTCTCGTCGAACAGGAGGGGGCGGGTCACGGTGCGCAACACGGCTTCCGCCAACTCGTCCGCGCGGCTCATCCGGTCGGGAGCGAGGGCGAGCGCTACGGCAAATTCATCGCCGCTCAGACGCGCCAGTACCGCGTCCGGGCCGAGCTCGTCGGCAAGCGCCACCGAAATGGTCTTCAAGAGACGATCGCCCGTCTCGTAGCCGTGCTGGTCATTGACGGTCTTGAAGCGATGGACCTGGAAAGAAATGACGACCAGGCTCTGGCCGCACTCGGCGGCGTCCGCGCAAAGTTGTCCCGCCCGGTCCGCGAAGCCTTTGCGATTATATAGTCCCGTGATCGCATCCGTGGTCGCCAGAACGACCGCTCGTCGCTCGTGCTCGGCGCGCATTTCGGCCTCGTGCTGCAGATCGACGTAGCGCCGCCAGCCGAACAGGATCAGCGCGACGTTC
>DASSIU010000163.1:0-10589 GCA_035691585.1 Sphingomicrobium sp.
GCGCTTAGTCCGAAGGGCTGAAAACCGCGGCGTGCGGCATTGCGGGGCCGTTCCACCCGTCGGGCCAGCGGCGGCTGAAATCGATCTGCGTAATGAGGTTGAGCGCGCCTGTTCGAAAGTCGATCTTCGCGAGCAAAAGGCGCGTCGTCAGCGATCCATAGCCGGTAATCGCGAGGCGGTTGCCGTCCGGCTCGCGCGACACCCAATGCGGCAACGCGCCGCTGTCGAGGATCAGATGACCAGCCTCGCGCGGGGTGGAGGGATCGCTCACGTCCAGGCTCACCAGGCTGTGACCGCCCATGGTGGTCTGCACCCAGTAGCGGCCGGCGACGACGGGTACACCGCATGCGCGATAGCCGAAATCGTACACGAACTCGGCGGCGGGACTGGAGCTTTCGAGCCCGGTCATCCGGTAAAGTCCGCAGGCCCCGGTGACGACAAGTACGGATTTGCCGTCGGCGAGTACCCGCGCCTCTGTCGCTCCTTTCGAGACGACGTCGCCGAAATGCGGCGCCTTCGGCAGAACCACCGTCTTGATGAGTCTGAGGTCCGAAAGACGCCAGACCTGAACGACATGGCTCGACTGGTTTGCGGGCAGCATGTCGGCGCTAGTTGTGACCACCCGGTCGATCTTTGGTAGGACGAGCAAGCTATAAGGCCGGATGAATGGCTCGACCGTGGAATCAGCTGCGTCACTGGAGCGAATCATGCGGCCTTGGTCGTCTAGCTCGACTAGCGCGCCTGCCTCGCGGTCCGGCTCGCCCTTGAACTGGAACGTTACCAGGGTGTGGCCGTTGGGCAGCCGCGCGAAGCTGTGCGGGTGGGTATAAGCGCCGGCATCGCCGAAGCTCGCCGCAAGTCGCGGCAATTCGGGCTTCCGAACATCGAATACGAAGCCCCGACCCGACATATAGTCGCTCGCAAATAGCATCCGATCTGACGGCATTTCATAATTGCTGTGGTGCGCCATCCTCGCGGCGCCGGGGACCGGGAGCATGGCGACGAGTTTTTCGAAGCGGGGAGATCCCCGCTCAATGTCGAACACCGCAAGGAAATCGCGGCCCATGCTGCCGGCCGGAGGCATCGGGCTGGACGGATCGCGCGTCTCCATCGCCCAAGTCACGAGATAGCGGCTGCAGATGGCAGGCGAGGCTGCGAAAACGCCGACGAACGCGAGGAGCCAGCTTTTCACCGGTGATGACCCAATCGCTGGCGCAGTTCGGAGACCTCCCATAGATCGTTGCGGCTGAACGGGAGTAGGGCCTGCATCGCGGTGAAGGTGCTCCGGCCGAGCGCCTTCTTGAGCCCGTCGAGCTCGGCGAGGGCGGCACGGATTTGAGCAGGGTCGAACTCTGCGTCGCCCGCGGCTTCCTCCATCATCGTCTCCTCGGCCTCCGCAACCAGCCACGCCTGCAGCTCCCAATAGCGGCGGATGCGCTTGGCCGTTTCGGGATCGGTCCTGTCGGCGAGCGCCGCGATCCGCTGCCCGGCGGGTCCGGCGGGCCAGCGGCCGGAACGAAGGATCTCGACCTGCTTGCGATGCTCGTCACACTCGGCGGCGAGCCAGCGCTGGGCCTCCGCGGTGCCGAAGTTCAGGATGGCGATCAGGACCATCGGAGCAACGAGAACAGCCCCGAGCATGGCCACCATCGGCCGGTTGGGGAACTGGTTGAAGGCCATATGGATGGCAACCGCGACGCCATAGCCGGGAACGAACCAGAGGAGGCTGAAATCATAATCGGACGCCGCCCCGCGCGTCTCGCGTTCGGCGAACTCATGGGCAATCGCGGCAAGCACCGCGAGCGTGGTGCCGTGCATGATCGCGGTGCCGAAGCCGCGTACCAGCCAGGTACCGGTGTTGTAGCCAGGGAAAATGGTCAAATAGAAGATGTTCTCCACCACCGAGAAGCCGGCGCCGATCGCAAATCCCGAGATTACCGCGTCAAGTTTGTAACCGATGCGGTTCATCCGGAAGAGGACAATGATGATCGCCGCCTTGATCGCCTCCTCGATCCATGGCGCGACGAACCGGCTGTAGAGCGAAAAGCCGATCGGCAGCGTATCGAGCAGCCTGCCGCTGACCGGCCAGGCGGCGAGGGCGCCGAGCGCACCGAGCGCCAGGAGCCCGAAAATCTCGCGAACGCTCATCAACGCGAAGGCGTCGAGCCAGACGAATACCGCCAGCAGCACCAGGACGGGTATCAGCGCCACGCCCCAATGGAGGGCCTGGTAGAGCAGGACGATCATCGACTCACAGGACTTTCAGCGAGGCGAGCCATTCGGTCTTGCGATAATGGCTGTCGCGCCACCCGCCCGCGGCGCCGACCGAGAAGATCATCGGCAGGCGCATGGCGACGGTAAAGTTGAAGTCCAGCTGGGCGCCCACGTCGGCATAATGATGGCTGGTCCTATCGGGCTCGTCGGTGGCCATGAACCCGGCAAAAGCCGCCGGCCGCACGTAGCTCATGAAGAATGCGGGTGTGCCGACCTCGGCGAAGCGGATCGGCGGCAGGTTTATTTCGCCGGTCAGCTTGGCGAAGCGCCGCGCGGCGATCTCGTCGATCGAGAAGCCGGGGAAGCTTTCCTGTTCACGGTAGCGCTTCTCGGGCCGGTCATCGACATAGTTGTTGCCGAACGCACCGAAGTAGAAGGCAGCGAGCGGACTCGAGCGGCGTCCTCCCGCAGCTCCGGCATGGGCGTAAATCCACACCGAGCTGTTCGGAAATGGCAGCGGGACACCGTAATTGATTCCGCCGTAAATCTTCGGAAATGCCTCGCTTCCGGCATAATCGAGATCGCCGAGGACCCGCCACTCGATGCCCTTTTCATGGTCGACACCGCCCAGCGCCTTGCGCGTGTTGGTGTACTTCGCCCCGACCTCGAGCGATTCGATGTTCCTCGGGCTCACGATATTCTGCGCCTCCGGCAGGACATCGAGGCCAGTATAGACCGCGGCGGAGCCGAAGAGGTCGAGTTGCCGCGGGGGATCGTAGATGATCGTCTTGTTGTAGGCGGCGACGAAATTGTCGCCATGGCGGCTCCGCTTCACCGGGCCGAACAGGTCGTAGAAGTCGGCGCCGTTGTGCTGGTACTTCAGATCCCAGTTCAGAGTTTTGAGCTCCAGGCGGGCATGGATCCGACTGCCCCAGGGCATGCGATCGAATGGCGAGATGCTGAGGCTCGCGTTGATCTGGTTGAACTGCAGCGGGTCTTCCCAGTGAAAGAACCACCCGGGGGAGACCTTACCTTGATAGCCTTCGACGATGGGGTACGTCGCGGCGAGCTTGCGTTCCCCCGCGGCGCTGTACTTGCCGCGGCTGGTGATCAGTTGATCGAGCGGGATTTTTGCCGGTGAGCCGACGCCCCAGTCCTTCAGTTCCGGATGCTCGTTCACCACGCGCGTGCCGAGGAATTCGACGTTGCCGAGGTCCTGCTGGACCTGTGGCTGGAAGCGGACGGGCTGCAGCCCCTGGCCGCTATATTCGTAGGCGATCAGCGAACCGTCGGCCTGGAGCATCGGCCGGAAGAAGCCGGTCGAGGAATTGCTGACGGCGTCATATTTCTGGGTGGCGATGTCGAAGCGGAAGACGTTCGACGCGCCGGTGTAGTAAGACGTGCCATAGAGCGCCTTGCCATCCGGCGTGAAGGTGAAGCCTTCGGGTACCGAGGGAGGCAGTGACAGACGGGCGACTTCGACGGGCTCGGCGTCGTTCCGGAGTGAGTCCATCCGCCACACCCGCATGGTTTGGCTTCCGTTCACCTCGCCGAAGGAGGCCGCCATCAGCGATCCGTCCGGGGAGATATCGAGATCGAACGGGATTTGCCCGTACTTGAACGTGTGGACCTGGTTGAAGCTTCGGTAGGGCGCGGGGATCCGGACGATGGTCGCAAAGCCGTTCTGATGGCGGATACCCCACAATGCCTTGTCCTGGTCATCGAACACGATGTCGCCGATCCGCGCGTCCTTGAGCAGCATCCGCTTCTGGCCGGTGTCGACATCGACCGAGAGGATGTCGCGGAAGGCTCCGTTGTCTTCGGTGTAATAGGCTCTCCGTGTTTCGGGATCGAAGGCCAGGCTCGTCACCCGGTAGAGCATCATCCCCTTGATTTCCTGGAGCTTCGTCAGTTTGCCGGTGGCCAGGTCCATGCGGCCGACGAAGCCGATCGTGCCGGGAAAGCGAAAGGCGGCGATGAGACTGTTGGTCTTGGGATCCACGAAGCCGCGAGAGATCGAGCCAAGGCCGCGCGGGCTGAGCTTTTGCGTTTGCGTCAGCGGAAATTGCGCGAGCTTGGCGAGGTTCGCTTTCTGGAAATCATGCTCGAACGCGATCCAGTCGTTCCAGACCTGGTCGAGCGGTTTGCCGAACACCTGCTTGAACCGGTCGGCGTAGAAGGCCTTGCTGTTCTCGGGACGGCTCTGCCACGCCACTACCTTGTCGGGCCCATAGGTGAGCGCGAGGTAGGACATGAAGCGGGTGCCGTAGAGATAGTCGTTGACGCCGACCTGGAAGTCGACTGCGACGCCCTCGGATTCCAGGCCTAGGGGTGAGTAGAAACGGTCATTGTCGCGGACCTTGGCGCGCCAGACCATCTCGTCATAACCGCCCTGCGCCCGGCCGAGGCCGCCCGCCATCCACGTCTCGAAGAAGACCGCGCCGCCCTCGAGATACCAGCGAGGGACATTGGTGCGCGGCGCCGATAGGTAGTTCCACAGGATCGATTCCGGGTGGTCCTGGAGCGGCATCGGCTTGCCGTGAAGGAAATGGCGCCAGGCCGCGTCCTTGCTGTTCCACGCGTCCATCTGGGCGATGTGCGCGAGCTCGTGATTGTTGAGGGTGAAGAAGCGCTCGCCGGGTGAAAAGGTCTCCATTGTCTGGTTCAGCGGCGCGACGTCCAGCAGCACCGCGTCGTTGGGTGTCGCTCGGGCCGCGGCGTTGCCGTAGTCGCCGAAATCCTTGAGCAGCACGGTGATCCGCTCCCACGGCGTCCAGTGGAACTTCTTCTCGTGGAAATGCAGCGCGTTGGTGAACGCGCGTCCGATGTAGGGAGTCAGATAGGTCTGCGCGGGGTCGAAATAGAGCAGTTCGAGCTCGTTGGTGCGTAGCTCACTGAGGTTGATCCCGGACGCGTCGGGCGGGACGTGCGCGGGGCCCTGCGGCACCGGTTGCTCCGGGGCCGGGGGTTTCGGCTCAATGACGGTGGTCGTGTCGGGCTGAGGGGGAGGCGGCTTTTGCTGCGCCTGGGCGAGCGCGGGTCCGGAAGCCCCGGTGAGCACCGTGGCGATTGCTGCGGCCAAAAATGCACGCGGCCGCGCGCTAACTCCCCTCATGTCCCCCCTTCAGGCGCCTGCGCGCCGATCGCTCAGTTCGCGTTGCCCCCGACGGCAGCGGCGAAGCCCGAGCTCCGCGCCGCTGACGCGAATGCCGCATTGGTCACCAGCGCCTGGAAATTCGCATCCCGTCCGAGCGCCGCGAACGCCTGCGCATTGTTGGCGAATGCAGCGAGGGCGTTGGGCTGACTGGCGAGCGCCTGGAAGGCTGAGGAGTTCTGCGCCATCACGGCAAAGGCCTGCGGATAGGCTGCGGCGAGTTGGGCCGCCTGCGCGCTAAGCCCGCGCGCTGCAGCGGCGGCGGCCTGGCTGTTCAACGCCTGGGCAGCGCTGGCGGCACCTTGGACTGCCCTGGCGTTCGCCGCGAACTTCTCAAACGCGTTGGCGTTCGCCGCCACGGCGTTGATCAGCTTTTGGTTGAATGCTGACTGGAAGTTGGCGTTGTTCGACGACAGCGCCGCGAACGCGGCGGCATTCTGGGCGAGCGCCTGGAAGAAGGATGCGTCGTGTGACAGGGCACTCATCGCCTTGGAATCCGCGGCGAGCGACTGGAACGACGCCGCCTGGCTGGCCATCACGCTGTTTGACGCGGCGTTGGCGGCGGCCGAGGCGAATGCCGCCGGGTTGCCAGAAAACTTGCCGAACTGCGCGGCGTTCTGAAGCATCACCTGGAACGCAGCATCGTGACCTGCGAGCGCGGCGAAGGCGGCGGCATGGTCGGCGACCGCTTGAACCGCAGCCGGCTGCGAGGCGAGCGCCTGGAAGTTCGCGGAATTGCCGACCAGCGCCTGCACTGCCGACGCGTTGGCGCCGAAATAGCTGTTCAGGGCCTGAGCCTGGTTGACCGCTGCGTTCAGCAGGTTGGCGTTGCTTGCGAGCGATTGGAACGACGCCGCATTGGCGGCAACCGCATTCACGACCTTGCCATTGAATGCGGACTGGAACTTGGCGTCACTTGCCAGCGCCTGGAAGGCAGCCGAGTTTTGCGCGAGCGCATGGAAGAAATTGGAATCGGTCTTCAGCGCGTTCATCGCCTTGGCATCGGCGGCGAGCGACTGGAATGCCGCAGCCTGGCCGGCCATTGCACTGTTAGCTGCCGCGTTGCTGGCGGCTTGCTGGAACGCCGCGACATTGCCGTTGAAGCTGGCAAAGGCGGGCGCGTTCTGAAGCATGACCTGGAACGCGGCCTGGTGGCTGGCGAGCGCCTGGAACGCGGGCGCGTTCTGTGCAAGCACGAGGAGAGCCGCCGGCTGCGAAGCGAGCGTCTTGAACGAATCTGCGTTGGACGCGAGTGCCGCGGCTGCCTGGCTGCTGACAGCACTGGCAGCGCCGTTGCTGGCGAGTTGCTGCGCCGCCTGCGCGAGCGTTCCGAAGGCCGCGGGATTGCTGGCCAGCGACTGGAACGCCGGCGCGTTTTGGGCGAGCGCGGCCATGGCGACCGGGTTCTGCGCCAGCGCCTGGAAATTGGCGTCGCGAGCCAGCGTCCGGAAGGTCGGGTTCTTGACCATCGCCTCGAAGGCGTCGGACTGCATCAGCTGCGGCACCGAGGTGTCGCCAAGGGTAACGTCCTTGTCGCCGACTTGGGCATTCACGTAGCGCTGTGCCGCTCCGACCGTCCCTGCGCTCGGTCCGAGCGGGGGGTAAACTCGGCCGAGACCATACGCGCCAAGCCCTACGGCGATCACCGCCGCGGAGGTGAGAATCATCTTGCGATTGTTGGATGTAACCCGAGTTGCCATTTGTTGCCCCTCTTGACTGAGTCAAGACGACCAATTTGGCAGTTTGTTAACGCAAAGTCAACGAATGTCGGCGGTCGGACATTTCGGGCGCGTATTGTTATATCATTGAAAACGCTGCTGTTTTTCTGCGTCGGCAAACTGCCAGATGCCGATTCAGCCAATCCTTTTAACCATTTAGCGAAACCATACAGAAAGGACGTTTCCCTAAAAGTTGCGCGGATGAGGGGGACGCCATGCGCGCCACTGCGATTGCGTTTGGGACATTTCTGGTAATTGCCGCCGGCGCCACCGCCGAGCCGGCGAAACATGGGGCGCCGAAACCAGCCGCGCGCCCGCAAAATCCAGTGATCGTCCTCGCTTCGGCCGATTCGGTGCGCGCACCGGCGCCCTCAACGCCGCAAGTCACGTCCGCGCCGGCGAAGCGCATTACGCCGAGGGTGACGACATGTCGCTGCGGCGACCCTCAGCCGGACCCAGGCCCGCAGGAACAATAGGCGCTACTTCGCCGCGGCGATCTGCGGCTTGATCGGCCGGATCACCGGAATCGTGCCGTCACCCACCGCCGCGAACGCTGCCCAGTAGAACGGGTGCGAGGTGTTCACATCGTCCATCAACTGGCGTTGCGACATGCGGAGCGCGGTGACCGTCGGAGTTCCCGGCGGCGCCGAGAACAGGCCGGTGATCAGCCGCTGGGTGGCGTTATAATCGTCAGGCACCGGCCAGTGGCTGGCGATTACCAGTCGGCCTCCAGCGCCAACGAAGGCGCGCACCAGACCGTCGAGCGCCACATCGCCGCCTGTCCCAAGCCCGGCCTGCTGGGTCGCCGCGGCGCTCGCCTTGCCCGCCGTGTCGCAGGCGGAAAGGATCACCAGGTCGGCGTCGAGATGCAGGTCGAAGATGTCCTTGAAGGTGAGGAGGCCGTTCGAGCCCGCTCCCCCAAAGCTGGTCAGGAGCGCCGGCTGCGCCGCGCACTTGGCGGCGCGCGCTGTGACCACTCCGTGAGTGGCGAAGTGCAGGATGCGATACTGGTCGAGGTCATCGCGGGCCTTGATCGCTGTGTCGGTGAACTGGTCCCCGGTAACGATCTCGACACCGTTCGGGTCGAACTGGCGAATGATCGAACCGGCGACCTCCAGTTCCTTGGCCGAGATTGGATGGGCCCAGGACGATAGCGGAAGCAGGCAGTCGCGGTCAGCGGTCGCCCGAATTTGCCCTTCGGCGGCTGCGGTCGGAGGCGTGTTTTGGCCCAGCCCCAGATATTCGCGCCGTCCGGCCGACGGCGGCACGCTGCGCAGCTGTGCGAATGAGCGAGGACTGACCGCAGTGCTGATGTCCCGATCGCGGCCGAGCCAATTGATTCCGCGGAAGTCGTAGGCTCCCTGGTCGCCCGTCTTCGCGCGCTGCTGGTAGGCATCGACGGAGGCCTGGTCCATCACCAGCAAGCTGGCCGGGAGGCGGAGCATTGCGCCATCGGGCTCGAAGATCAGGTGGGTGACTGCTGGAAGTCCGGCGTCGAACGGTCCGAACAGCTCCGTATAAAGCTGGTGGGCCAGCGCCACGTCGAACGGGTAGGTTGTGCGTTGTCCGTTCTCGACCTTGGAGATCGTGTCACGAAGCGCGCCGACCTGATCGTCGAGCTGCTTGCCCGTAACATCCAGCCTGATGGCATGCGCCGCGGTTGGCGTGATCATCATCGCGTAAACGTGATCGCCGACAATGGTCATCCGGTAATAAGCCTCGCCCAGCTTCAGGATCTTCTGCAGCTCGGGCAGGGTGATCGTGTCGCTCGAGACGGCGCGGTAGCGCGGGAAGCTTGCAAGCGCGGCCTGCGTCGTCAGCTGTTCCTTCTGCGACGTATCCAGCGTTCCCCTAAGGACACGCGCACGGACGATTTCCTGCGGGGTCGGCTTGGCAAGATCCTGGAGCCGTGACAGCTCGATCCGGGCGCGCTCGACCTGGCGGGTCAGGGTGACCGACTGGCGGAACAGACGCGAGGCTTCATCGGTGCCGCCGGTCAGTTCGCGGGCGAGCACGGCCTGGGTTTGGGCAAGTCCGGGCCGGATCATCAGCTGGGTGGCAGCGAAGATTTCGGCGGCGGCCTTGGGATCGTCGCCTTTCTTCAGCAGCAGGTCGACATAGGGCCGCAGCACGTTGGCGAAGCTCGGCGGCAGGTTGCTGGTGTCGGGCTGCGAATGAACGATGTCGCTGAACATCGCCTCGGCGGTAGCGAGCTGGCCGGTGCGGGCGAGATACCCCGCAAAGCGCGCCTTGGAATTTAGAAGGACGGCGCTCCCCGGATAGTTCGTCTCGAGCACGTTGACCGACTCGCGGTAGAGCCGGCTCGCCTCTGCCTGGTTGCCATCTTCTTCGGAGAGCGCCCCGAGGTCGCCGAAGATCTGCGCTCGCATCCAGGTGATCGATGCGACCTTGCCACCACGGACCGCGAGCAGTTCGCCGTCGGCGCGGCGGAGCGCGTCCTTCGCCCCGGCGCGGTCGCCAGTGAGCCGGAGCGCGGTGCCCCTCAGTTGCAGCGCCTGGCCATCGAGGATTTGCGCCTTCTCGTCAGGAAGAAGCTCGTCGCTTTGCGCGCCCAGCTGCTGCCCGAACTTGGAATCGGCATTAAGGCGCTTCGACAGCGCATCGTCGATCTCAAGCTTGCCCGGGCCCTCCGCCTGGCTGACGGTCGCGAGCTTCGGGAGCGGCTTGTCGAGCTCGGCAAGCGCGGCCTTGGCGTCAAGTTGGTTGAGGTCGTGGATCGCACGATAGTTGCGCAGCCGGCGCGCTACGATCGGATTGTCGCCGACCAACTCTGCGGCGCGGGAGAAGAGCGAATCCGCTTCGGCGAAGCGACCCAGGTTCGACTTCTGCAGTGCTTCGTTGACCAATGCCTCGGCGCGGCTCACCGGCGCGTCGGCCGATCCGTTCGACGCGGCGGCGAAAAATTCGGCGGCTTCGGCATAGCTGCCGGCATTGTTGCGGCGATAGGCCTCCTCGAGCGCCTGGCCCGGAGCGAGCGTACCGGCCTGGACCCTGGCGAAGGCGGCAGGATCGCCGACTCCGGTCGTGGCGATCGATATCTCACCCTTCACCGGCTCATCGGCAACCAAACTGCGCAACCCGAGTTGGAGCGCGCTATCGTAACCGGCGAGGCCTTGCGATGCGTAAACCAGCCTGCCGCGGCGCAGCTGATAGGCTCGATAGACGACGTCGGCGCCCTTGAGCTTGCATTCGATCAGCTCGACGGTCCCGACTCCCGGGACATTACCGCGCTTCGGGGGCTCGCAAACGGCGCGCGCCGCGCGATCAGCCGCGAGCCGCGCTTCGGCGTTGGCGGCGGCTCGCAATTTGTAGAGCTTGCCGACGGGAAGCGCCGCGTCGCGGCAGGTGATTGAATAGCCGGCATCGAACATGCCGGTCAGCGCGGCGTCCGTGGTCAGGCTTTGGGCCGAGCAGAAGCTCGTCCCCGAGCTGCCGATCCGCCAGCTGTCGCGAACGCTGAGCGGAGTCGCCGCCCAGGTCGA
>DASSIU010000164.1:0-20568 GCA_035691585.1 Sphingomicrobium sp.
TGGTCGGAAACCGAAAGCTCCATGCCCGAGAAGTCGCTGCGGGTGATGAAGTTGATCACGCCCGCGACCGCGTCGGCACCGTAAGTCGAGCTCGCGCCGCCGGTCAGCACGTCGACACGGTCGACGAGCGCCAGCGGAATGTTGTTGAGGTCGACGCGCAGGAGCTGATCGAACGGAACGATGCGCACGCCGTCCAGAAGGACGATGTTGCGGTTGGTGCCGAGGCTCCGGAGGTTGACGAAGGACGCGCCGACGTTGCCGTTGTTGACCTGCGCGTTGCTGCTCGGAGCGGCGCCCGGGATCGTTCGCAGCGCTTCCTCGGCCGTGTTGGCCTGGCGCAGGCGGATTTCGTCCTGGCCGACAACGGTGACCGGAGCGGACGCAACCAGGTTCGGGTTGCGGATCAACGTACCGGTGATGACGATCTCTTGCGTGCTGGTCGGCTGGGCCGGGGCCGCAGTTTCATTGGTCTGAGTGCCAGCGGGCGGAACATTCGAATTCGGCGCGGCCGGAGGAGTCGGGCCCTGCGTGTCGGTTGGCTTCACCGGAGCCGGCGGCGCGGGATTGCCTACCGTCTGATTCTGCGCGAGCGCGGGCGTAGCGAACGCCATGCCAGCGATGACGGTAGTCGCCAGCAACGACCCCTTGAAAGTGCTCTTGGACATTATCTTCCCCTTCGATCGCGGCACGCGTGACCGCAAACTTACCCGTCGGATAGCCGACGCTGATTTGGGGTTCCTATGTGGAACAGAGGCCTCAAATCAATCGGACCGAGCCCCTGACGGTGAAATCGTGCGCCTTCTGTGGCATTTGGGGCACAGGTTGCTTTCGGCGCAAAGTTGCGCACGATTCCACCGAAATGCCAATTGGGGGACCCAAGATGAAGCGCCTTTACCTCAGCAGCCTGCTAGCGGTTTCAATGCTTGGGACCGCTGGTGCCGCGGATGCTAAGGTGAAGCCGACGGTTCCCTCGGCCTCAGGCTCGCCGCTGATCAAGGCGATCGACCGGTGCCGACAGATCGCGGACCCCACACAGCGCCTCGCCTGCTATGATTCGGCGGCCGGGGCGCTCGTCAATGCGACCACATCGGGTGAGGTCAGCGTCGTCGATCGTGGCGAGGTGAGGCAGGTCCGGCATTCGCTGTTCGGCTTCAACCTGCCGAAGATCCCGTTCTTCTCGGGCGACACGACTGCGAACGAGGCCCAGGAAAAGCTCGATTCGACGATCACCTCGGTGAAGGCGCTCAACAACGGTTATTACCAGATCGAGATCGCCGACAATAAGGCCGTTTGGGTCACGATCGAGGACAGCATCAATTTCGACCCGCCCCGCCCTGGCCAGAAGATCGAGATTTTGCGCGGTGCCCTCGGCAATTATTTCCTGCGCATCAACGGGCAGAACGGCGTCCGCGGGAAGCGCGTCGGTTAGCGCTTGCGGGCTGTCTGTTCCGCCTTGAGACTGGCTGCCGCGTCGACATAGGCCTGCTGCCGCTCGACGCTCCAATATTTCAGCTCGTGCAGCGGAATCTGCGCGCCGGTTACCGCGCATATGACATGGTCCCCGTCGCTCAACACGCGAAACGTTCCCGGAAGATAGTGAACGCGCGCGGCCTTGCCGCTGCCCTGCATCAACATTCGTTCTATTCCTCCGCCGGATCGAACAGACCCGGCTGGGATTGAATGTAGGGTTTGCGCCGCCTTGGCTCAACCGGCGCGCGGGACCTGTCGACCGACGCATCGAGCCCGCCATCCCCGAAATGCAGGGTCAACAGCTGCGCCTCCCGAGCCTCGCTCGCGCGCGTTAGCGTTCGTCCATCGCGGCTCGTCACCCGGACGTAACCCTTGGACAGCGGGCGCTCGGGATGGACGAGCTCCGCCATCTTCCAGGCGGCGGAGAGCTTCTCGGAAAGTCGAGCGATTCGCTGGTCGATGAGGTCGCGCCGCAAGCGTCCGGACACCAGGTTCAGGTCGGCGCGGGCCGCGCCGGCTCGGGCACCGAGCGAGCGCGGCAGCCGCTCGCCAACGTCGTCGAGGCGCTGGACAATGGGGGCGAAGATCGCGCTCGGCTCGGGCCAACGACACACGGTCAGGTCGAACCGTTCGCGGCCACGCTCGATTTGGCGCGACAGACAGTGCTGGGCCCGGTGCTGTAGCTCGCGGAGCTGCGCGAACAATTCGGAGCGTACGGGCACGGCAATCTCGGCGGCGGCGGTCGGCGTCGGAGCGCGAAGGTCCGACGCGTGATCGATCAGCGTGGTGTCGGTCTCGTGACCGACGGCCGAGATCAGCGGGATCGGGCTCTCCGCGGCGGCGCGGACGACCTCCTCCTCGTTGAACGCCCACAAATCCTCGATCGACCCGCCGCCCCGCGCGACGATCAGGAGATCGGGTCTCGGCTCGAGCGACGGAAACGCCCGGATCGCCGCCGCGATCTTCGCTGCCGCGCCCTCGCCCTGGACCGGAACGGGCCACAGGATCACCCGCGTCGGGCAGCGATCTTCCAAACGGTGGAGGATGTCGCGGATGACCGCTCCGGTAGGTGAGGTGACCACGCCGATCACCCGCGGCATGAACGGCAGTCTGCGCTTGCGGCTGGCGTCGAACAGGCCCTCGGCGGCGAGCGCCTTGCGACGCTTTTCGAGGAGGGCGAGAAGCGCCCCCTCCCCCGCAAGCTCCATCCGGTCGACAGCGATCTGGTACTTCGACCGGCCCGGATAGGTCGTGAGCTTGCCAGTGGCGATGACCTCCGCCCCGTCCTCGGGGCGGAACGCTAGCGCCGCCGCCCCGCTCCGCCAGATCACGGCGTCGATGCAGGCATTCTCGTCTTTCAGCGTGAAGTAGCAGTGGCCCGAGGCGTGACGCTTGAACCCACTGATCTCACCCCGCACGCGGACCTGGCCGAATGCATCCTCGATCGAGCGTTTGAGCGCTCCAGACAGCTCGCTGACGGTCAGCGCGGGCGAATTGTCGCCAGGGGTTACGTTCGCTAACAGGCCGGCACGCGCTTCTTCGGGTAGGTCCATGAATATTCTGCTGTTGGGTTCGGGCGGTCGCGAAGATGCGCTCGCCTGGCGCCTTAGGCAATCACCGAGCTGTGACAAGCTGCTGGCCGCGCCGGGCAATCCGGGGATCGCGCGCTGGGCCGAATGCGTCGATGCCGAGCCGTGCGATGCGGCAGCGGTCGTCAGGATTGCCCGGGGACAGTCGATCGACCTGGTCATCGTTGGACCCGAGGCACCCCTGGTGGCCGGCGTTGCGGACGCCCTGCGAGGTGTGGGCATCGCCGTGTTCGGTCCGAATGCTGCTGCAGCCCAGCTCGAGGGTTCAAAGGGGTTCACCAAGGACCTGTGCAAAGCCAACGGAATTCCCACTGCCGACTACGTTCGCGCGGAGAAGGCAGATGATGCACGGCAAGCGCTTCAACGCTTCTCGATACCTGTGGTGATCAAGGCTGACGGGCTCGCGGCTGGCAAGGGCGTGACCGTCGCGATGACTCGCGTGGAAGCCGAGGTTGCGATCGACGCAGCGGGTGACGGGCCGCTAGTGATCGAGGAGTTCCTTGAAGGCGAGGAAGCGAGCCTCTTCGCGCTGGTCGATGGAGAGACCGCAATTCTGCTGGCGTCGGCGCAGGACCACAAGCGCGTCGGCGAAGGAGACACTGGTCCCAACACCGGCGGCATGGGGGCTTACGCTCCCGCGCCGATCCTGACCGATGAACTCCAGTCTCGCGCCATGGACGAGATCGTCCGACCCACCGCGCGCGCGCTGGCGGCTGCTGGAACCCCGTTCAACGGAGTGCTTTATGCGGGGCTAATGCTCACCGCCGGAGGGCCCAAGCTTATCGAATATAACGTCCGCTTCGGTGACCCGGAGTGCGAGGCGATCATGCCGCTGATCGACGGCGACTTTGCCGAACTGCTTCACGCCGTCGCGGCCGGTAAGCTCGCGGAAATCGATCCGCCTGAACTGAGCGGCAAGCATGCCGTCACCGTCATCGTTGCGGCGCGCGGCTATCCGGGGACCCCGGTGAGCGGCGGCCTGATCCGCGAGATCGAGGCGGCGGAGCAGGTCGAGGGGGTCACGGTATTTCACGCCGGAACCACGCTTGGCGAGCAGGGATTGGCCGCGAAGGGCGGCAGAGTCCTCGCGGTCACCGCTGTCGCCGACACCTTCGCCAATGCTCGGGCGCGCGCCTATCGCGCCGTCGACCAGATCGACTTCGCCGACGGCTTTCACCGTCGCGATATCGGGTGGCGCGAACTTGCCCGGGAGAATGCATGAGCACGCTTTGGGCCTATTTCTGGCCCTGCATTGCGGCGGGCATCCTGGCCGGCGGAATTGGCGGGCTGTACGGCTTCCGGCGCAAGCGGAGGGTCCCGCTGATCATTGCCGCGCTGGTCTCGATCGCGGCCGCTATGGTCTGGCACGGACCGTTGGGAGGCTCCCACCGCTTCGCGGCGACGATCGAACGAGAATCTCGCGAAGCGCTCAGCTATTATGAGCTGCCTACGGTCACCGCGCGCCTGCACCGCGCCCCGCTCACTCGGCGGCTGGTGCTCGCCGGCGGACAAGGATTGGACGACTGGCAGCGCGGCGAACTGGTGCGGCTGTTCAGCCAGGTCCCGGGTGTCTCCCGCGCCACTTGGTCTCCGAGCGAATCCGGGCTGCCGCTGATCCTCGAAGCGGTAATCGCCGCGATTCTCGGCTGGCTCGGCGGGCTTGTCATCGCCTATCTGCTGGAGCTCCGCCGTCGTTACAACGCACAATGGACCTGGTGACTTCAATGGAATTGATCCGCGAATATTGGTGGCTGATTATCGTCCTGGTGGCGCTGGTGCTGGCGTTCATCCTGCTGAGGCCCAAGCAGCGCGTCCAGCTGACTGACAGCACGCCGGTCCGGCCCCACATGCGGCAGCGTAGCGGTCCGCCAGAAGGCCGCGGCATCGCGGGCGAAGCCGCAGCGGCGACCAGCGATGTTGCAGGGGATATTTTCCGGGCGCCGGTTCACCGCGAGCTCGATGGCGAGATCGGGCCGCACGACGACCTCTGCCAGATCAAGGGAGTCGGCCCCAAGTTCGCGGACGCGCTCCGCGCGGCCGGCTTCGTTCGCTACGAGCAGCTCGCGCATCTGAGCCCGACGGAGGTGGAGCGGCTCGACACGCGGCTCGGCACCTTCGCGGGCCGAATCACCCGGGACCGGATTGTCGAGCAGGCCGATTATCTGGCCCGCGGCGATACCGACGGCTTCGAGCAGCGGTTCGGGAAGCTGGCCGGCTAGCACGATTCTGCGCTGGCCCACCAACCGGACTTCAGTCGGGGAATTCAAACCGCCGGAAATCAGCGAAAAGTCAGCCGTCCGTCAGGACTCTGTGCGCCATCGCCTGACAGCGTCGCGCGCAGGAGGGCACGGAAATGACGATCAACCACAGCAATATCAGCACGACCGCGGACGGCGCGGACATCTTCACCGTCACGGACGCCAACTCGCCGTTCACGAATTACGGCACCCTGACGACCAGCGGCAACCTGGCAAGCGCCATTCGCGGAGCAGCGAGCGGCATAACCATCACCAACAGAGGTGCTCTGTCGACGAGCCGCGATGGTTCACCCGGAATTACCGTCGGCGACCTCTTTGGTGCGCACTACGACAACGTCACGGTGACGAACTACGGAACGATTGCCACGACCGGCAACCTCTTCGCCGATGACACGACCGTAGCCTTTCCCGACGGCATCAGCGCCTACGGGAACAACGAAAAACTCGTGAATTACGGCTCTATCACCGTTGCGAGTCCGGACGGCGCGGGATTGGACTCGGTCGGGAGCAATTGCCTGCTCGCCAATTACGGCGGCATCACTGCCGCAGGAGCGGGACTAGCCTCGAACGCGATCGACGGTTCAGAAACCGGCAACATCCTCGTCAACTTCGGTCAAATCCATACCACGGCCGATGGGAATTTCGGAATTGTCTGCTTCAGCAGCAACAGTGTCGTCAAGAATTACGGCACGGTCCAGGCGGACGGGGCCCTTTCGTTCGGAATCGGAATGGAGGCCAACAACCGCGGCGAGAATTACGGCACAATCCTTGCGACCGACGACCTCGGCCGCGGCGTGCTTCTCAGCAACGACGACTCTTTCGACAATTACGGGACCATCCGCACGACGGGAGCGAACAGCGTCGGCGCGCGCTTCTCGGGCGATAATCTGCCCGGCAGCGACGGTGGCACCTTCACCAATTTCGGCAAGATCATCTCGAGCGGCTTGTCGGTTCGCGGTTCAGCGTCCGACGACCACTTCGTTAACCGGGGGTCACTCAGCGGCAACGCCAACATGGGCGGCGGCGACGACACCTTTGTCGCCGGCAAGGGCGGGAGCCTGTCCGGCACCCTCACGCTCGGCGACGGCAACGACCTGATCGTGTTCGAGAAAGACGGCGGCAGTCTGACCGTGGCGGACTTCGTCGCGGGTGCGGGCACGGACGACGTGATCGACGTCAGCGCATTCGGCTTCCACTCCTTCGCCGAACTGATGACGCACGCCAGCCAGTCCGGTTCGGACCTGATCCTGAATCTCGGCGGCAAGGATCAGATCATCCTCGAAAACGTGAACTTGGGTGCGCTTAACGCGGATGATTTCTCCTTTGCATCGCCGCTGCTCCCGCACGCGACAGCGATCGTCGCACATGTCCCGCATGGGGATTATCTGCTGGCGTGAGCGGAGGCTCCAGCTTGCTGGGGCTGTTGGTTTGGGTCTACGGCCCTCCCGCCGCAGAGGGAGCGGCGGGAGACGGCGTGCATGGCCACGGCGCTTTCGGGCGGGGACCGCAGGATCGACCTGACCGGCGTTGCCGACTTCGACGTCGGCGTCGCGTGCGTGCGCCCGGGGTTGCTTCAAATCCGCTGCGGTCCGGACACAAGCGCGGTGGAGCCGCGCGTGATGCAGATGCTGGTCGCGCTCCACCGCGCTCGAGGCGTGCCCGTGGCCCGCGAGGAGCTGATCGAATTGTGCTGGGGCGGTCTCGCGGTCAGCGACGATGCGATCAACCAATGCGTGTCCAAGTTGCGCCGTGCTCTTGCGAACGTGTCCGACGTCGACGTCATCAGCGTGCCGCGCGTTGGCTACCGCCTTGCAGGCGCGATCACGCCCGGAGAGCCGCCGGCGATTGCCGTCCTTCCATTTGCAAATCCGGGAAGCAGCCCGGACGAGGACTATTTCATCGAGGGAATGATGGACGAAATCGTCGCAGCGCTCGCGCGGGTGCGGACGCTGCTCGTCATCTCCAGCGAATCGTCTTCCACGCTGAAGGGAAAGGATTGGGACGAGCAGCAGGCGGCAGCCCGAATGGGGGTGCGCTACATCCTCAAGGGAAGCGTAAGACGGTCCCCCTCGCGGATCCGGATCGCGGTGAAGCTCGTCGACACCAGCACAAGGGTCCAGATCTGGGGTGAGCAATTCGACTATGAACTCAAGGACATCTTTGAGCTGCAGGATCGAATCGCAGTCGAGGTCGCGGCAGTGATCGAGCCCAACGTCCACGAGGCGGAGCTTCGCCGCGTTGCGCGCCAACCAGTCGAAAATCTCGGGTGCTACGATCTTTATCTTCGTGCCGCGCCGCTGCGGGCAACGTGCAGGAAGCCGGAGGTCGAAGAAGCACTCGATCTTCTCGACCGGGCCTTGGCATTGGACCCCGATTTCGCTCCCGCCCTTGCACAGGCTGCGGGTTGCCACAGTCAGATCTACGAGAACGGGTGGAGCGAAGATCGGCAGTGGCACCGAACGCAGGGACTGGTCCTCGCCGATCGCGCGCTGATGCACGGCGGCGAAGACGCTTCGGTGCTGGCCCAGGTGGCGAATGCGCTGATGGATCTGGAAGGCAATGTGGCAAGGGCGAGCGCGCTTGCGGAACGGGCCGTTGCCATAAATCCGGGTTGCGCGCGCGCCTGGTTCATCAGCGGACTTGCCTGCCTGCTCGACCACAATGGCGATGGGGCCGTGGAACGGCTGGAGACAGCCGCCCGCCTCGACCCGATTTCCTCGCTGAACGATGTTATTCGTGCGCACATGGGCGTCGGGCTGTTCCTGAAGGGCGACAATAAAGGCGCGCTGGACGCGATTCGGGCGACGACCCATCGAACGGCCCGAATTCACCTCACGCTGGCGGCGCTTTACGGCTATCTGGACCGGCCCCGGGAGTCGCAGGAAGAAGTTGCGCAGTTCAAGAGCCGGGCGGCGCTGTCGGCGGAGGATCTGATCGCCATCGGAATTCCGCGCGAGCAGTCGCGAGCCCTTCTGCTCGACGGAATCCGGCTGGGTTTCGAGCGGGGGTAGACTCAATAGGCGATTGCGGCGATCAAGGATCGCGCCGCCATGTAGCTCACGATCAACGTCCCCGGCGTCCATAGCGCCGCCCTGAGATCGTGGGTCTGGCCGCTAAGATAGGCCGCAAAATGCGCCAGGCGGGTCGTAACATACCCGTAGAAAAGCCACTGCGCCGCGGCGAGACCCGGTGCGGTCAAAACGAACAACAGGCCCGCGGCCAGGAAAAAGGGCACGCTCTCTAGGTCGTTCTGCGTGATCCGCCGGATGCGCTCGACGCGCTCGTCCGGTGCCAATTGCCGGGCGTCGGGGTACGGGTTGAGGGGAGTACGGCGCAGATCCTCGGGCGATCGGAAGCCGCCCCGGATCCGCATCATGCGCCAAACGGTCAGCCAGGGCATCGCTTGCGCCTTCAGGATCATGATCGACGCAGCGATCGCATAAGCGGCGAACACCGGATTATGCAGGCTCAGCTGCTCCAATTTCACCCCCTTTTTGGTCCGCACTTACTCTGCGGAATGTGTCGTCCGCTCGTCCGGCGCCTTCCGGCGTGGACGCGAGGCGATCAGCTTGTCGATCTTGCGGCCATCGATGTCGACGATCTCGAACTTCCACCCATCATGTCGGAACTTCTCGCCGGTCTCCGGGAGATGCTTAAGCACCGACAAGGCGAAGCCGGCGACGGTTGAGTAATCGCGATCGTGCGGCAAATTCACCCCGAGCCGATCAGAAAGCAGGTCGGCGCTCGCCGCTCCCGACACCAGCCAGGTGCCATCGTCGCGTTCGACCAGCGGCGGCTCCTCGCCCTGCTCGACATCGTGCGCGAAGGTCCCCGCGAGCGCGCTGAGGATGCTCCCCGGAGTAACGATGCCGTCGAGATGCCCATATTCATCGTGAACAAGCGCAAGCGGGACCTCGGCATTTCGGAGCACCGCGAGCGCGTCCATCGCGTCCATGAGGTCGGGAATCACCGGCGCGACCAGGCAAAGCTGCTTGAGGTCGATCGCCCGCCCCTCGAGCGCCGCGGCCATCACGTCACGGGTCTGGATCACGCCGATGATGTTCTCGACGGCTCCATCGGCGACCGGGATCCGGCTGTGCGGCGTTGCCAGCAGCGCCTCGCTGACTTGCTCGGGCGTGGCGCGGACATCGATCCAGTCGATCTCCGTGCGGGGTGTCATCACCTCCCGCACCGGGCGATCGGCGAGCCGGACAATGCCCGAGATCATCGCTCGTTCGTCTTCCTCCAGAACGCCCGCCGTCTGGGCTTCCGCGACGACCAGGTGCAGCTCCTCCGCGGTGACTTGGTTCCTCGATTCTCGATTGAATCCGATCAACCGAAAGATGAGCTGGCTCGACCGGTCCAGCAGCCACACGAAAGGCGCCACGATCCTCGACAGCCAGCGCATCGGGCGCGCCACCAGCGCAGCGATCGGCTCGGGAGAGCGGAGCGCGACCTGCTTGGGGACGATCTCTCCGATGACCAGCGAGAAATAGGTGGTGAGGAAGATCACCAGCCCGAAACCCACGGTATGCGCCGTCTTCGCCGCGAGGCCGGCGGCCTCGAGCCGCTCAGCCGCCGGTTCGCCAAGGCTGGCCCCCGAAAAAGCGCCCGCGAAGATCGCGATGAGCGTGATCCCGCTCTGTACCGTCGAGAGGAAACGACCGGGGTCCGCGGCGAGGCCCAGCGCGCATTTCGCGCCGCTGCTTCCGCTCTTGGCCATCGCCTTCAGCCGCGCCTCGCGCGAGGAGACAATCGCCATCTCGCTCATCGCCAGCACGCCATTCAGCAAAATCAGCGCGAAGATGATGAGGACATCGATCCAGGGAATGGGGGCTAGATGGTCGCTCATAGGCGGCGCGGCCAATCTAGCCTTGTCTTGCATATGTTCACAAGCGGCGGTGCTTATTGGGCGGCCGGAACTAGTGTAGGCCGCGCCGGTTTCATCGGCGATTTCGCGAACGGGGAGCTTGCCCGAATGACCATTGATCGAAGCCTCAGGGCCTTAGTTGCCGGCTGCGCGATTGCAGTCCTTGCCGGCTGCCAGACCGCGCCTCCGCCTGTGGTCGTGCCTGCATCCTTCACGCCGCTCGGAACCAGCGCACCCTACCTCCTCGGCGATGTCATCGGTGGCCAACGCGTCCGGGCCGCCAAGATGCGCGCCGCCAAAATTCGGCCGCTGAGCCCTTATGAGGTCGGTCCCTACATGGCGGACCTCGATTCCGAGCTTCGGCGGCAGACCGCGGGGATCGGGCTCGACGTCCTGCAGGTGGGCGGAAGCATCGTGATCCGGATTCCGGCAGTCTTCACGTTCGACGAGGGCAGCGCGTCGGTGAAAGCGACCACCGACGCAACGCTGCTGGAGATCGCGCGGACGGTGAAGACGCGAAACCGGACCTTTGTCGATGTACTGGCCCATACCGACACGACTGGAACCCCGCAGGGAAACAAGGCCTTGTCGGATCGTCGCGCGGCGGCCGTCGCGACGTACCTCGCGGCGCACGGAGTGTCCAAAGCGCGAATTGCTTCGAGAGGGTTCGGCGAAAGCGCGCCGCTCTACAATCCTGACACGACCGAGGAACAAAAGGCGGCGAACCGGAGGATCGAGATCCGGCTGGTGCCGTACCGGCTCTAACGCCGCTCGGCGAAGAAGCGCCTGAGGTGCTCCGCGGCCTCGGCTTCGCCAATCCCGCCGAGCACGTCCGGGCGATGGTGGCACGTCGGCTGGGTGAAGATGCGCGGTCCGTGGAGGACGCCGCCGCCCTTGGGGTCCTCCGCCCCGAACCGCAATGCCTTGATTCTCGCGATGGCGATCGCCGCCGCGCACATCGCGCACGGTTCGAGCGTCACCCAGAGGGTACATTCATCGAGCCGCGAGGTTCCGAGTTTCGCCGCCGCAGCGCGGACCGCCTGCATCTCGGCATGAGCGGTCGGATCGTTGGATCCACGCATGGCGTTGCGGGCCTCGGCAATGATTTCGTCACCGACCGTCACCACCGCTCCGACGGGGACTTCCCCCTCGGCCTCGGCTTGCGCCGCGAGTTCGAGCGCTCGACGCATCGGCGGAGGAAGCGGAAAAGTCATTGCGGCGGGCTAGCCGACCGCGAGAGTCAAGTCACACCGACTATTGGGCGTTGTTCGTTGCCTGGTTCTGACCTGCCTTCTGCACCTCGAGCGTCGGGGTCTTCACCGTGGTCGCCTTGGTGCCGACCTTCACCGACCCGGTTTCGACGTCGAAGGCGGGCGCCTGGCCACCCTTGGCGGTGATTCCATTGCGGCTCGCGCTGATCTGCGGTGCCTGTCCCCGGATCTGGCGAATGTTGAGGAAGCCGGTCGCCACCGCGACGATGACCAGCAGGACGGCAATGACCAGAATGAAGAGAATGGCGCGCATTGAAAACCCCGGAAGCTTCGGCTTAAAACGCAGTCGGCGTTGCCCGGTTGCGCGCTTCCCGGCCCGGGACAAGATTGACGCGCGACCCTCGAGCGGCTAACGGGCGGCGCTCTCACGGGCCCCAGGGTCCGCACACGAAAAATCAGGATAGATACCATGTCGCGGGTTTGCGAGCTGACCGGCAAGGGCCGGCAGGTGGGCAACAATGTTTCCCACGCCAACAACAAGACGAAGCGCACGTTCCTGCCGAATTTGCAGAACGTCACGCTAATCTCGGACGCGCTTGGAACCAGCGTCAAGCTGCGCGTCTCCACGCACGGCTTGCGCTCGGTCGAGCATGTCGGCGGCCTCGACAACTGGCTCCTGAAGACCAGCAACGACAAGCTCAGCCCCAAGGTCCGCAAGCTCAAGAAAGAGATTGCGAAGAAGGCGTCCGAGCAGGCGGCTGCTTAGAGTCGTCTAAGCGACTGATTTTCCACCGATTTTCCTGAACGTAGGCTGCAAGCCGCGTTCAGCCTTCATACCTCGCGAATCGGGCATAGGTGCCCGCATTGGCGGGGTTTACCCCCTTTTCCCCGTCACGCCTGGCGACAGGCATCTTCCCTCGCGTCGCGTAACGAGGGGGCCCCAGCGTGCGTAATCGCGCTGGGGCCATTTTTTTGCGCGTCGCCAGCGTGTAGGCGTTCTCCCCGAACACCCATGTGTAATCTCTACACCCAGTCCAAGTCGCCCGACGAGATCGCGCGGCTGTTCCGTGAGCAGCAGATGCCGCTGCACTTCCCGGAAGGCATTCCCAACCTTGCTCCGCGCGACATTCGGATCACCGATCCAGGCCCAATCGTGCGCAAATCGGCCGGAGATGGGTTCGACCTGGTCGTCCGCCGATGGAGCTGGCCGGGGCAAGGCGGGAAGCCGGTTTATAACTTTCGCTCGGACGGGCGCGAGTTCTCGACTGGGCGATGCCTGATTCTCGCTGACGGATTCTACGAATTCACGACGCCCGCCGACCCGAAGCAGAAACGCAAGGACCGCTGGCTGTTCACTCGCCCGGGCGGCGAGATGCTCGGCATCGCCGGGCTCGTCCGCGATGCACCGGGACACGGCGAAGCGTTCACCATGCTGACGACGGAGCCCGGTCCCGATGTCGCGCCCTACCACGGACGCCAGGTCGCCGTGCTGGCGCCCCAGCAATGGAATGCCTGGCTGACATACGCTCAACCTGCCTGTGAGCTGCTTGGACCGGCGCCGGCCGGGGCGTTGCGCGTCGCGACCGCCTAGGGCGCCTCGAACAATCGTGCCAGCTGCTCGACCATTGCGCCGGCGAGCTGGTCGGCGTCCATGATCGTCACCGCTCGGCTGTAATAGCGGGTCACGTCGTGGCCGATGCCGATGGCGATGAGCTCGACCGTCGAGCGCTTCTCGATCCACTCGATCACCTGGCGCAGGTGCCGCTCGAGGTAGCTGCCGCCGTTTGCCGACGCCGTCGAATCGTCGACCGGTGCGCCGTCGGAAATCACCATCAGGATGCGCCGCTCCTCGGGCCGCGCGATCAGCCGGTTGTGCGCCCACAGCAGCGCCTCGCCGTCGATATTCTCCTTCAATAGCCCCTCGCGCATCATCAATCCGAGGTTGCGGCGGGAGTGCCGGTAGGGCTCGTCGGCGCGCTTGTAGATAATGTGACGAAGGTCATTGAGGCGCCCGGGATGAGGTGGTCGTCCAGCAGACAGCCACGCCTCCCGGCTCTGGCCCCCCTTCCAGCCGCGGGTGGTGAAGCCAAGGATTTCGGTCGCCACCCCGCAGCGTTCGAGAGTGCGACCGAGGATGTCGGCACAGATCGCGGCGATGGCGATCGGGCGCCCTCGCATCGATCCCGAATTATCGATCAGCAGCGAGACGACCGTGTCCTTGAAGTCGGTGTCGCGTTCGATCTTGTAGCTAAGCGAGTGGCCCGGGTTGACCACCACCCGGGCCAGCCGAGCCGCGTCGAGCAACCCCTCCTCCTGGTCGAAGTCCCAGCTACGTGCCTGCTGTGCCATCAGCCTCCGCTGCAGCCGGTTCGCGAGCCGGGTGACGACGTTGTGCAAGCCGGCCATCTGCTGGTCGAGGTAGGCGCGCAGGCGTCCCAGTTCTTCCTCGTCGCACAACGCGTCCGATTCGACGATCTCGTCGAAGCGGGTGGTGAACGCCTTGTAATCCGTCTCCGGAGTCAGGTCCCAGTTGCGCCGCCCCGGCGAGGCGAACACGCTTTCGCTGAGCTCGTCGCCGGCGCTGACCTCCTCGTCACCGGCTTCCATCTCCTGGTTGGAATCGCCCTCGGCATTCTGGTCCTCGGCCTGCTCCCCGCGCATTTCGGTTTCGCCGCCGCCGGGCTCACCTTCGTCTCCCTGCTCGGCCGAATCTTCCTTGCCGCCCTCCTCGCCCTCGGCGTCATCGCCGGCCTCGTTGGGATCTTCCTCGATCATGTCCTCGGCCGAAGCGAGGTCGAGATCCTCGAGCAGCCGCCGGGACAGCTTCGCGAAGGCCGCCTGGTCATCGAGCGTCAGCCCCAATGCATCGAGTTCGGCGGACGCCTTCTCCTCGATCCATGGAGCAACGAGCTTGAGGCCCGGAGCGGCTGCGCGCGGCGGCTCTTCGCCGGTCAGCCTGTGCCGCGCGATGAGCGCGACCGCCGTCGAAAGGGGCACTTCCTCGGCATTGCGAGCGCGGACGATCGCGTCGCCGCGCACCCGTGCCTCGGTCAGTTGGGCGAGATTTTCCCGGACGCCGCCCATCGCTCGGGCACCCAGCGCCTCGACTCGAGCCATTTCGAGCGCGTCGAAGACGGCGCGGGCATCGATGTCGACGGGCGCGGCCCGGGCATGGATCGCGGGATCATGGTAGCGAAGCCTCAGCGCCGCCGAATCGGCCGCGCCCCGCGCCTCGGCCACCAACCGGGGCTCGAGCGATGGGCCCGGCGAGCCGACCCGCGCCGTCTTGCCAGTGGCGGGCGCATTGTCCGACGCGAAAACGACCTCGACCTCGGGGTCCCTCGCGATCGCCCGCGATGCACCCGCGAGAGCGCGGCGGAAGAGATCGATCCTCTCAGTCATGAAACGTCATTGCGAGTGGAGCGAAGCAATCCAAACGTCGGAGTTGCTGGATTGCTTCGTCACTACGCTCCTCGCAATGACGAAGGCATAGCTTCATGCCTTGCCGACCACGCTTTCCGGCAGGTCTTCGCCGAACACGCGCTGGTAATATTCGGCGATTAGCGGGCGTTCGGATTCGTCGCACTTGTTGAGGAAGCTCACTCGGAAGGCATAGCCGACGTCGCCGAAAATATGTGCGTTCTGCGCCCAGCTGATCACGGTACGCGGGCTCATCACGGTCGAGATGTCACCGTTGATGAAGCCCTGCCGGGAAAGGTCAGCGACCTTGATCATCTTGTCGACGATCTCCTTGCCGCCGGGCTCGTCATATTCGCCCGTCTTGGCGAGCACGATCTGGGCCTCGACCGCGGCAGGCAGATAGTTGAGGGTGGTGACGATGTTCCAGCGGTCCATCTGCCCCTGATTGATCGCCTGGGTGCCGTGATAGAGCCCGGTGGTGTCCCCGAGGCCCACCGTGTTGGTGGTCGCGAATAAGCGGAACCAGGGGTTCGGTCGGATCACCCGGTTCTGGTCGAGCAGGGTCAGCTTGCCCTCGGCTTCGAGCACCCGCTGGATCACGAACATCACGTCCGGCCGGCCGGCGTCATATTCGTCGAAAACGAGCGCGACGGGATGCTGTAGCGCCCAGGGCAGAAGCCCTTCGCGAAACTCGGTCACCTGCTGGCCGTCGCGAAGCACGATGGCGTCCCGGCCGACGAGGTCGATCCGGCTGATATGCGCGTCGAGGTTGATTCGGATCAGGGGCCAGTTGAGGCGCGCCGCGACCTGCTCGATATGGGTCGACTTGCCGGTCCCGTGGTAGCCTTGGACCATCACCCGCCGATTCTTCGAAAAGCCGGCGCAGATCGCCATCGTCGTGTCGGGATCGAAGACATAGGTCGGATCCAGGTCGGGAACGCGCTCGTCGGCCTCGCTGAAGGCGGGCACCTCCATGTCCGAATCGACGCCGAACAACTCACGTACCTTCGCGATCCTGTCGGGGGAGGCCATCAGCGTCTCCGCGCGGCTTTCGGGCTGAACATTGGAAAGATCGGTCATGAGAATGCCTTACGGGAAGGCGGCGTGAGCCTCAATCTGTCTCAGCCTTGGCGGGCAGCGGGAAGAGGTTCACGAAACGCTTCGCCAGCGCCATGTCTCCTTCGACCCGGATCAGATCGAACGGCGCGCCGCCGTGGATCACCGCCGCGACATCGCTCGGGTTGCCGGTAAAGGTAACGTCGCAATTCTCGACCTTCGTGCGTTCCACGTCGATTCGGCCATGGTGGACCGTGACCACATAGCTGGTCTCCCCGAACTGGAAGCCGATGCGAGCGTCGACGCCCTCGGCCAAAGCAGCCGAAATGAGCGTCTGAAGCGACATGATGACCGAGACATGGCTCATCTGCAGCGTCGGATCGTGGCATGGGCTTCGCGCTGCCCATTTACCCAATGATGCGATCAACGGCACCGCTTCGAGGCCCCACTCGGTCGCCTCATAGACCTGGACGGAAGCAGGTGGCGGAAGCCTGGTCTTACGGAGGAGGCCTCGTGCCTCCAACTCGGTGAGCCGCTGTGTCAGCACGTTGGCGCTGATCCCCGTAAGATCGGCCTTGAGCTCGGAAAATCGGCGCGGCCCATATGCGAGCTCGCGCAACACCAGCATCGCCCAGCGCTCCCCCAGCAATTCCATTGCGTGGGCGAGCCCGCACGCGTCCTCGTACCGCCGTTTCTCCTGGTTTTGCCGCAACTTAGTTATTTTTTCTAACTCCTTGGTTGTAATTTATGACGAGTCGGTGCAAAAAGCAAGCGAATCGAGTCGCAAAGGAGGAAAAAATGTCTCGAATGATTTTCGTAAACCTGCCGGTCCGGGATCTGCAGAAATCACGGGCGTTCGTCGAAGCGCTGGGCGCGGTGAACGAACCCAAGTTCACCGACGAGACCGCCGCCTGCATGAAGCTGAGCGACAGCATTTTCGTCATGCTCCTGACGCACGAGAAGTTCAGCCAGTTCACTCCGCGACCGATCGCGGACGCGAATGCAGGCTCTGAGGTGCTGCTCTGCCTGTCGGCGGACAGCCGTGAAAGCGTCGACTCGACGCTTGAGCAAGCTGTAGCGGCCGGAGGCACCGCTGATCCGTCGCCGAAACAGGATTATGGAGTGATGTACGGCCGCAGCATCGCCGATCCGGATGGCCACATCTGGGAGATCATGTGGATGGACGCCGCCGCCGCCGAGCAGGGCAAAGACGCGGTCACCGAAGCCATCGCGACCGCCATCTGAAGGGGAGCCGACATGCCCATCAATCCCAATGCATCGATCGAAATCACCGCGTTCCGCTGGGTGCCCGAATTCGCCCAGGGCGTGGTCCGCGACCTTCGCGCCCGCTGGGCGCTCGAGGAGGCAGGACTCGATTATCGCGTGCGGCTCCTCGGCCAGGAGCGTCCGCTCGAATATCTGAAGGAGCAGCCGTTCGACCAGGTGCCGTGCTTCAGTGACGGCAAGGTCCGGATCTTCGAGAGCGGCGCGATCGTCCAGTATATCGGCGAGCAGAGCGAAGCTCTCCTGCCGAGCGACCCACAAGCCAAGTACCGAGCGATCCAATGGACCTATGCGGCGCTCAACAGCGTCGAGCCGGCGATCCTCAACCTGCTGCTGATCGACATCTTCTACGCCGGTCAGGAGTGGGCGACTCTTCGCCGTCCGGGGGCCGAGGATTTCGTGAAGCTGAAACTGAAGCGGGTCTCCGACTGGCTCGGCGACAAGCAGTGCCTGGAAGGCGACCGATTCACCATCGGTGACCTGGTCATGGTCACGGTTCTGCGCTTCCTTCGCCACACCGACCTCGTGAGCCAGGTCCCCAATCTCGCCGCTTATTTGAAACGCGGCGAGGAGCGCCCGGCGTTCCAGCGAGCGCTCAGCGACCAGCTCGCCGTTTACGCCGAAAACCAACCCCAACCGGAAGGAGCAGCAGCATGACCTATTTCGAAGGATTCATCGCGCCCGTGCCAGAGGCGAACAAGGAGGCTTATCGCAAGCACGCCGGCGAGGCCGCTGCCGTCCTCCTCGGACTTGGCGTTGGGCGGCAGGTCGAGGCATGGGACAGCGATGTGCCCGAGGGCAAGGTCACCGACTTCCGCAAGGCGGTCGACGCCAAGCCGGAGGAAAAAGTCGTCTTCGCGTGGTTCGAATATCCGAGCCGGCAAGTGCGCGATGCCACCAATGAGAAGATGATGAACGACCCGGCGATCAAGGAGCAATTCTCCACCATGCCGTTCGACGGCAAGCGCATGATCTACGGCGGCTTCGAGGCGATCGTCGAAGAGGGGGCCCCGGGCGGCCGTTATACCGACGGCTTCGTCGTGCCCGTGCCGGAAGGCAAGCGCGACGCCTATCGCGAGCTAGCCTCTAAGATGGCGAAAGTGTTCCGCCAGAAGGGCGCGAGCCGAGTCGTCGAAGCCTTCAGCAATGACGTTCCCAAGGGCGAGGTCACTGACTTCTATCGGGCGGTCAGGGCCGAGGACGGCGAAGGCGTCGTCTTCTCCTTCATCGAATGGCCGGACAAGCAGACCCGCGACGAGGCCTGGAACAAGATCATGGCCGACGAGAGCCTGCGTCCTCAGGGAGAGATGCCATTCGACGGCAAGCGCATGTTCTGGGGCGGCTTCGAGAAGATCCTTGATACCGCGCTCGGAGAACAGGTGGCCGCCACCTCAGCGCCGGTCACCGCCTGACCAGCAGCATTCGAGATCGAGGGAGACGAACGATGACCGACGTACGTACCGAAACCCAGACCCTGACGCGTGAGGATACTCAGCCGCGCGGCGACTACATCTGGTACGAGCTGATGACCACCGACGCAGATGCCGCGAAGGACTTCTACGATGCCGTGATTGGCTGGAACATCGATGGCCAGGGCACGCCTGAATATGGCGACTACCGAATGATCAACCGAAGCGACGGCAAGTTCGCGGGCGGCGTCCTGCCCCTCACCGCGGACATGCAGGCGCACGGCGCGCGTCCAACCTGGCTCGGCTACATCCACGTGCCCGACGTCGATTCGGCAGCGGCTTCGATCGAACGCGCCGGCGGCAAGACGCTAATGACGCGTGACGTTCCGAATGTCGGGCGGATCGCGATGGTCACGGACCCGCAGGGCGCGCCCATCTACATCATGAAGCCAATCCCGCCGGCGAATGACCCGAACGGCAAGAGCGATGTGTTCGATCCGAAGGCCGAACAGCGTTGCGGCTGGAACGAGCTGTCGACCAGCGACCCCGTGGCCGCGCGCCGCTTCTATGGCGAGCAGTTCGGCTGGACGAGCGACAACTTCATGCCGATGGGCGAGCAGGGCGAATATCGCTTCATTGAGCAGAACGGCGTGACGATCGGCGCGATCGCGGGGACGATGAATGGACAGCAGCCCCATTGGCGCTATTATTTCCGGGTCCCCTCGATCGCGAAAGCGAAGGATGCGGCGGAGGCCAAGGGCGGCAAGATCGTCATGGGACCGATGGAAGTTCCCGGCGGCGACCATATCGTCATTGGCATCGACCCGCAGGGCGCCGAATTCGCGCTCGTCGGCCGCGCATAGGAGAGCGTCATGAAAACGGCGGCCATCCTGATCGCGCGGCTGATCTTTGCCTTCGTCTTCGGCATGGCCGCCGCCTTCAAGTTCAAGCTGATCGGAATCGATGCGACCGCGGCCGAGATCGCCAAGGCGGGTTTCCCCTATCCAGTCCTGCTGGCGTGGGTCGCGGCCTTCTTCGAAGTGGCGTTGGCGATCGGCTTTCTCACCGGCCTGTACTTCAGCGAGGTCGCGATCGTCGCGATCGCCTACGTCCTGTTCCTGGCCTTCTCCTTCCACGGCCCAGATCGCTGGGGCGCCAATCCGATGGAGTTCGGCTTCTTCGTCGATCACTTCGTCTTCGTCGCCGGGCTGCTGTTCGCGGCGGTGCACGGACCCGGCAACCGTCTGGTTGTCAAACGACCCATCAATTCCCGGAGGAAAGCATGACCGAGAAGATGATCACCTGCCTTTGGTTCGACAAAGGCGAGGCGAGCAAAGCCGCCGAATTCTATGCGTCGATCTTCCCCGACAGCCGTGTGGACAGGATCAACGGCTCACCTGCCGATTTTCCGGACGGGAAGAAGGGCGACGAGCTTACCGTCGAGTTCACGGTGCTTGGACGGCGGTTCCTGGGCCTGAACGGGGGTCCGCTGTTTAAGCCCAACGAGGCGGTCAGCTTCATCGTCGTGACCGAAGACCAAAAGGAAACGGACCGATATTGGGACGCGATAGTCCAGAGCGGCGGCCAGGAAAGCGCCTGCGGCTGGTGCAAGGACAAATGGGGCTTCTCCTGGCAGATTACGCCCCGGCGTCTGCTCGAACTGACCACCGATGTTTCCGATCCGGCGATGGCGAAACGGGCTTTCGAGGCCATGATGACGATGCGCAAGATCGACATCGCCACCATTGAGGCCGCCGCGGCGGGAGAATCCATCGATGCGTAAGCTTACTGGAGCCGCCTTCATCTCGCTCGACGGCGTCATGCAGGCGCCCGGCGGTCCCGAAGAGGACCCCACCAGCAACTTCCGGCTCGGCGGCTGGGTCCAGCCCCACTGGAGCGACAGCCCGTTCAACGAGGTCATCATGGGCGAGTACGACCTGCTGCTGGGCAAGCGGACGTACGACATCTTCGCCGCCTATTGGCCATACAACCAGGACAATC
>DASSIU010000165.1:0-13113 GCA_035691585.1 Sphingomicrobium sp.
GCTCCGCTTGCGAGGACGGTAGTCAGAAGCAAAGCGGCAATGGGCATGCGAATGCTGCGCAAGATTCACCTCGAGAAAAGCGGCGCGAAAAGCCGACGCTAAGCGCCGAAAGGCCGCGCTGCAATGTGGGCTCTAACCGCCAGCGGTTTGTCGCAAGAAACTCTTCCGGTCGGCCTCCCCATCGATGTGCGCGGCAAGACGCTGCCGCAACTCCGCGATCGAACTGCAAGCGCGGCTCTCGCGCTTTGCGACGATCGGCGCCATCGGTCCGAGATAGCTGGTCAGTGCGCCGGCGAGGGATGCGATTTCGCCAGGCGAAATCGTTGCGACATTTGCGCTTTGTTCGGGGGCAGAAGGGGCAAGCGGCTTTTGAACTGAGGCCTGAGTGAATCGTGCGCGCTCGTGCTCGTTCTCGATGTGTTGCGCCAGAAGCACGTAGAGCTCGGCGGCGGACGAGGAGCGAGCGACCGCCTTGTCGACGAGAATCCCGGCGATCGGACCCAGGACCGCGGTAAGTTTCTGCTTCGCCGTGGCGACGATTTCGGGATCGAGCGGCGGCACCGTCGCGCGAGCCCTGGCGGGCGCCGACTGAGGTTGGCCGTCGTTCAGCTCCTCGAGGCATTGTCGAAGCGCCTTCTCATAGCCTGTCGTAGCATCGATCAAATGCATTCGACTGATGCGCAGTGGAAGCACGCATTTCTCGATCATCACCGGAAGGACGCTCTTTCCGTTGTCGATCGCGAAGCTGATCTCGTCCGCGACATTGTCCGAAGCGACCGACCGCGGCGACAGGATCACGACCAGCCCGCGACAAGCGCAAACCGCGCGCTCGATCGCCCGGTCCCAATGCTCGCTGGGTCGAATGTCGAGCTGGTCGACCCACATGTTGACGCCCTTGGCCCGCAGGTCCTTCGCTAGTCGAAGTGCGAACCCTTCGTCGCTTCGCGAATAGCTAAGGAAGTAGCCGTCTGCGCCGACACCATCATTCATCGCCGATAATCCGGAATGCTTCGACGAGGCTGCGGTGCATGCGGTTGAACGAGGCGGAGAGGCGGCCGATCTGGTCCGACCCGCGGTAGCGATATTCGGGGGTGTTGATCTCGCCCATGCTGATCGCTTCTGCGGTCTTCGCCATGCGTTCGATGGGCCGGATGACCACGAAGTTCAGCAGCAGGTTCACCGAGATGAACAACAGGACGAGAAAGGCACCGAAGGGGATGACGAACAGCTTGCGGATATGCTCCGCCCGCAGCGCGGATGCGGACATCGGCACCGACACGACTTGAGCACCGATGATCTCTCCGGGTTTCCAACCAAAGCCATTCTGGTTCCCGTACAGCGCGATCATCGACGCGGGAGCGGCGGCCGCCGTGCTGTGGCATTCGAGACAGGCGGGCTTGTTGACGAGCGGGCGCGCGAGCTCGAGTGCAGGCCCAGTCGGCGTATCGCGCACCACGGAGATTTCGTCCTTGCCGGGGTGCGAGCGGAAATCATTGATGATGTCGGCTTCCCAATCCTCGGCGCGGTCCTGCGGGTTGGTCGGGTTGAGGGCTGCCTCCCGATACGAAAAATCGGGAAATTTGGAGTGGATGACGTCGAAGTTGCGCTTCGCAGCATAAGCAGAGACGGACTGCGGATAGAAGTGCGTGGCGATCATCGGCTTGAGGATCGGCGCGATCTGCTCCGACGTATATTTGCGCGCTCCCGCGGCGCTTTCCATCATGATCCGGGAGCTTTGGAGCACCTCTTCCTTGGCGATCGCATCGACCAGGGGCCCGGCCGCAAGGAAGAACAACGCGGCGCCGACAATCGCGACGCCGAGCATCAGGAGGTTGAACTTCGCGCGCAGTCCCACAGGCCGCCCCCCTTACTCACACGACACGCCAAGCATGTGGCATGAAACCGCGGCCCGCAATAGATGCGGCTGGGCGGTTCCAATCTTGTCTCTCGCGTGCGACAACAGCGGTTCAGCAGGGGGCGCTGATGAGTGGGGATAGCAGGCTCAGCGAAGCTGAATATGAGGAGCTCCTGAAGCCGTTGGCCAAGGAGCTCAGCGGCATGGCGCGCTGGGTATCCGAGACCGGGCAGCGGATGGTCGTTCTGTTCGAAGGCCGCGACACTGCCGGCAAGGGCGGGTCGATCGACATGTTCGCGCGCCTTCTCAATCCGCGGCAGTGCCGTGTCGTCGCTCTGCCTTCCCCAAGCGAGCGCGAGCAGACGCAATGGTATTTCCAGCGCTACATCGAGCATCTGCCGGCGCAAGGCGAGATCGTGCTGTTCGACCGCAGCTGGTACAATCGCGCCGGCGTCGAAAAGGTGATGGGTTTTTGCACGCCGGATCAGACGCAGGATTTCCTCAACGCCGCGCCAGAGTTCGAGCGGCACCTCGTCGACGACGGCATGCTGCTGTTCAAATATTGGCTGTGCTGCGACCAAGCGGTTCAGGAGCAACGGTTCGAGAACCGACTCCACAATCCGATGAAGCGCTGGAAGCTCTCGACGATCGATATCAAGGCCCGCGCGCATTACGACGATTACACCGAAGCGCGCGAGCTGATGCTGGCGGCGACTCACACCGATTTCGCACCGTGGACACTGGTCGATTTCAACGACCAGCCGATAGGGCGGCTGACGCTGTTACGCGACCTGCTCGACCGCGTACCGGATACCGAGCTGCCACTCGCCGAAATTCCCTGGCCGCCGCTCGAGCGGGAGCCGCTCAGGGAGCGCTTCGGGGTTCTCGAGCCCATTTCGAACTATCCGGTGCCGACGCGCGAAGAGCATCATCAGGTCCGTCATCGCAATGAGGTGAATTGAACGCGCTCAAGCGGCGCATTTAGGAGGGGGTTAGGCATGCGTGCAGGAAGACTGCTGGTGCACATCACGGCTTACTATCTCGTCATCGCGCTCGCGATCTTCATCGCGCTCAAGATCTGGCCGGAGCTTCGCGGCTATTTGCCGATCGGCGGGGTGGAGCAGCTCATCAGTCAGCCGACCAAGAACCCGCTGCAGGCGAGCGAAGCCGTCCGCGCCGCGCATGTCGCCAACTTCGGGCAGAGCATTTTCTGGCTGGTGGTGGCGATCATCGCCGCGATCCTGGTCTCGCTGCCGGTCAGCTGGGTCTACATGACGGTGCGTGGCGGCCAGGAATATGACCAGTCGCTGGTCAACACCATCATCGTTCTTCCGATGGTCGTCACGGGCATCGTGATCATCGTCCAGAACTCGCTTGCCCTCGCGTTCAGCCTGGCGGGGATCGCCGGAGCGGTGCGGTTCCGAAATTCGCTCAAAAGCTCCGGCGACGCCTTGTTCATCCTGCTCGCAGTCGGGATCGGGCTTAGTGCCGGCATCGGCGCGATCGAGCTCGCCGCCGTGATCAGCATCGCCTTCAACTATTGCTTCACCATCCTTTGGATCACCGAATATGGCGAGCGCGAAGGGATGAAGCGCTTCTTAGCCGATTACGACGGCAGCGATGCCGCCGCGGTCGTCATCGAGGAGAGTGTCGCGGTCGTAAAGAAGAAGGCTTAGCTGACGCAGCTCTTGAAGATTTTTCCACTGTCGAGGTCGGCGAAAAATCCCTGCAGGTAATTGACCGCGTCCCTCTGTTGTCGCGGCTCAAGCCCGGGGATGGTGGCGAAGACTCCGAGGAACTCGGCGCGGCGCGGTGAAATCTGTGCGGCGAAGGCCCGCGCCGCTGCGAGGTGCGCGCAATAGCCCCGATAGGTGCGCTGGCGAACGCTGTTGATCGAAATCCCCTCGGGCGGAGTCGAATAAGGGGCGTCAACGAGTCCCGAATAATCGAAGTCGTAGGGCACTGGCATTAGCTGGCTTCCGTTGCCCGGATTGAGCAAGCGGCTGTTATGGCAGCATTCCGTGCCTTGTGGCCCCGCCCGCATCGACCAGTCGTAATTGCTGATCATATATTCGAACACCGCGAAGCGGGCGCTCGCAGTCGGGTCGAGCAGCGCGGCGGAGATCACGGACGGTTCATGCGCCGCCGTCATTTCGTTGCGCTTGGCGACGTCGCTGAATTCTTCGAGGAAATAGCCGAGGCGAGAGATGTAAGGATGGCCGCTTTCGTCGAGATAATCGATATTGGCGAGCCGCGCCCTGAAGCTCTGCGGAGTCATCAGGTTGTAGAGCTTGTATGCCGAATATTCGAGCAGCAGTTTCTGCTGGAATCCGGCGTCACGCTTGCAATGGGTGACCAGCTTCAGGTGCTTCTGGTGCTGGAACAGCGAGCCCGGCGGGGCGGGCTGCGTGAACGCGACCCGCAGCGGCGGGAAATCGCAGATGTCGGCCGATTTCCGCGTGATTCCGCGCGTGGTAAGGGTGATCGGATAGGTCACTCCGTCGGCGGTCAGCGTAGCGGGACGGGGCACCTCGGCACGGTTCGAGGCGAGCGTACCCATTGGACCCTGAATGGTGACGTGGATCGGCGTTTCGCTCGCGAACAGCGGCGTCACCCCCTTGCCCGATGCTGCCGAGCTAACGAGCGCCGCGGTGGCAAGCAGTATCCATTTCCTCATTTCGCCCCTCCTTTCGATCTACGGCGTCCGCTGCACCGTATGCGGGATCATCTGGTCGCCGATGATTTCGAGCCAGCTGAGCGGCCCGCCGTAGAAGCGTGAATTGCCGGTATCGATGCGCGCCAGGCGACCGTTGCCGGTGATCTGGATCCCCTGAAGGCGGGGCGTATGGGCGATCACCAGTCGCTGCGCGCCGTAGGCGGCAAGGATTGCATCCAGCTCTTGATCGGGCGTCAGGGCCGGCGACGGCGGCTTCGCGGCGGCGCGAGCGGCCTGCGCATCGCGATCGGCTCCGAGCAGGCCGCGGTACCAAAGCGGCCCAAGCGGATCGGTAAGCACCGAGGCGGGGCTGTCGTCCGCGGCAGCCATCGCATCGGCGACTCGCTTGTTGACCGCCTCGAGCGGAGTCCTCGCATATTCCGCGCTGATCCCGCCGTGCACGAAAAGGGTGCCGCCGATCTTCACGATGGCCGGGTTGCCGGTCGCCCATTTGCCGAGTTCGCCCGAGGGGCTCCACGCGAGCTTGTGCTCGACCCAGCCGAGCGGGTGATCGGCCATCCATTGCGCCCGGACCTGGTCGGGGGTGATCGCTGGATTTCGTGTTTTGTAGAAAGCTTCGAGCTGCGCGCGATTGGCTTCATAGACTTTGTCCCGGCGCGCTTCAGATTGTCCCTCTGCGAAAGCCGCATATTCGCCTGGCGTCGTGTAGCGGTTGTCGCCGAGCAGGTTCATCGCCTCGTGGTTGCCGAGAACGACGACGACCTTCCCACCCTTGCGCGGCGCTTCCCGCTGCAGCTGCTGCAGGCTGCGAATGATCTTCAGCGAGTCGGGCTCGCGGTCGGTGACATCGCCGAGCTGGACGAGGATTGTTTTGCCGCCAGCCCAGTGTCCAGCTGAGTCGATCAGCCCCGTGCCGCGCGCGATGTCGCGCCAGGCAGAGAAATCACCGTGGAGATCGCCTACGGCAACGATCCGCTGCGGGGAGGCGGCATAGGCCGGAGCGATCATCATCAGCAAACACAGCATCAGTGCGGGGCGGAGGACCCGCCGCAAGAACGCTGCTGCTGCGTCCATCGACATGGTGGCAAGTGTCGCACTGGAGGCGGCGAACGGCAATGCCGTTAATCTGGCGTTCGGCCTACCTCGATCAACGCGCATTTGGCATCGACCGGTTTCGCTTGAAGTCCCAAGGGGCATCAACGATATTCAGCGGTGCGAGTAGGGGCCTTTCGCCCTACGCAAAGGAGATATGATGGCCAACTGGCAAGACCCGCAAACGACCGGCGTAAACGCCGCGACGGTAAGCGTACCGCGCGCCGCCCGCGATGTGGGCCTCCGGTCCTACATGCTTTCGGTGTACAACTACATGGCGTCGGGCGTGCTGCTGACCGGCATCGTCGCGATGCTGTTCGCCCCTTATGCCCGCCAGGTGCTGATTTCGGCAAATGGCCGCGGAATGAGCGGTCTCGGCTGGATCATCACGCTGTCGCCACTCGCGATCGTGTTTGCGATGAGCTACGGCGCGGCGCGGATGCGCACCGGAACGCTGCAGCTGCTGTTCTGGGCGTTCGCGGGCTTGATGGGCCTGTCGATGTCGACCTTGTTCCTGGTCTACACCGGCACCTCTATCGCGCAGACCTTCTTCGCGACCGCGGCGGCCTATCTCGGCCTCAGCCTCTACGGCTATACGACCAAGCGCGACCTTAGCGGGTTCGGCACGTTCCTGATCATGGGCGTAGTCGGCATCCTGGTTGCGCTGCTGGTCAACATGTTTCTGCAGTCGACGGCGATGGCGCTGGCAATCAGCGTGATTGGCGTGCTGCTGTTCGCGGGCCTCACCGCCTATGACACCCAGCGGATCAAGAGCATGTACGCCTATGTTCAAGGCACCGAGATGGCCGGCAAGACCGTCATCATGGGCGCGCTGACGCTGTACCTGGACTTCATCAACATGTTCCAGTTCCTGCTGAGCTTCATGGGCAACCGCCGCTAAGCCTGCAGCGCACGGCAAAAGAAGAGGGCCGGCGGAGTTATCCGCCGGCCCTTTCTTTATCGAGGGCAATCCCGGTCCTGCCAGTTGGGTTCAAGCGGAAGTGGCAGGACCGGTCTTTGTGCAAGCACCCGGGGGGTAAGGCTGGGTGCGAGACCGGTTTAACCGAGTCGGTGTTAAGCTCCGTCAAAGGGAAATGGTTAGCGAAATCGAAGGACTTGGAATTTCTTAGCGAAAGCCGAGCACGCCCGCACGGAGGTTTGCTCCCAGGCTCTGGGCTTCAGGACGAGCGTCTAGATCGGGGGTCCGAGCGCAAGCCCCGTAGATCGCACGAGCCTCGTCCAGCAGCGCTTTCTGCACAGACTGCGGAACAAGGGCATCGTTCTGCCGAGACCGCGCGAGCACGAGTGCCGAACCCCTCACGAGGCGGCTGTTGAGGATTCTCAATTCCTCGGAAAGACGCCGGACAGCCGCAAGGTCCTGGCCAGACGGCTCGCCGGAAGGTGGAAGGATCTCGTGAAGATCCGCGGCAATGTCCACTTCCCGCTGGTTCGCGTCGGTCAGTCCCGGCATGATGCGGTAGGGAGATGACCAGGCGACGAGCCGGTCCGGTCCCATGTGACTCCCGACGTCCGATGAAAGCACCGCTTTCCACGCTTCGCTGTCCCAGGTTCGAAACGGCGGCGCGTAATCTGCGATCGACCGGCGCAGCAGGTCGGTGGGCATGCGCCCAGCTCCGTCGCGAATGCGCGTGATTTGTTGATCAAGACAGGCTCCGATCGCCATTCGCCCGTAAGCTTGCGGCCCATCGTCCTCCGCAAGCTCGAGGCGCATTGCGGCCTCGGCACGGCCAACCTTGTCGCGCCACTGGAAGGACTCGACCGCCTGCTGCGCAGCAAGCGCGATGAGCACGCCGAGCACGATAACTCCCACCTCGCCCGCGAACGGGCGCCAGCCGTGCAGCGGTTTAGGCAGGTGAACTTGCATTCCGAGAGTCCCCTCCGCCCCTGGCACGCTAACAGAGCGGCGCGACGGTGCAACAGGAGGGGCCTTGAGCTCCGCTGGGTATCGGTGAAAGAATGCTCGCCTGAGCCGCCACGGAGGTCTTCATGTGCGATAGCGACAATAACCAGGGCTTCGTCGTCGACACGTCGTTCACTAGGCGATCCGTCGTGCTGACCATCTCATCAGCCGTCGCGGTCGCCGGCTTGCCGACGCCGGCACTCGCCGCGAACGTTATCGAAACCGACGTGATGGTGCCGACTCCCGATGGCTCGGCGGACGCGGCGCTGTTCCATCCGGCGGGGGCTGGATCGTGGCCGGCGGTACTGATGTGGCCGGACATCCTGGGTTTGCGTCCGGTATTCCGCGAGATGGGGAGGCGGCTCGCGGCGGAAGGCTATGTGGTACTGGTGCCGAATCCCTTTTATCGGGTGAAGCGCGCGCCGGTGGTCACCGGTCCATTCGACTTCAACAAGCCGGAGGACCGCGCCAAGCTCAAAGGACTGACGGACGCACTCACCGATGCGGCGATCGACCGCGATGCTGCCGCGTACATCGCCTTCCTCGACAAACAGAAGCAGACGAACCGCCGCAAGGCTGCGGGCGTGCAGGGTTATTGCTTCAGCGGACCATTCGCGTTCCACACTGGAGCGGTCCGTTCGGACCGAATCCGCGCGGTCGCAACGTTCCACGGGGGAGGGCTGGTCACCAAGAATCCGGACAGCCCGCATCTGCTGATCCCCAAGACGAAGGCGAGCTTCGTGGTCGCGATCGCGCGCAACGACGACCAAAAGCAGCCCGACGCCAAGGACATCCTCAAGGCGACCTTCGCTGCGGCGAAGCGACCGGCGATCGTGGAGGTGTATCCGGCCGACCATGGCTGGTGCGTTCCGGGCAGCCAGACCTACGACCAGGCGTCAGCCGAGCGGGCGTGGGCCGAGCTGCTGCGCCTCTATCGCGCCAACCTAATTTAAGTCAGGCGGGCTGCGGCTGCGCTGGCTGCGGCGGCCGAAGGCCAAGTTCGTCGCTGAGCTTCTCGTCGATTTGGTTGGCGCGCTTGTAGGCTGGCCGTTGTTGGAGCCGGTCGCGGTAGCGAAGGAAGCTGTCGCGCGCCGGCAGCATCCCGAACTGCATCGGGAACATCAGCTGCGAGCCGAGATAGACATCCGCCGCGGTGAAGCGGTCGCCGCAGACGTAATCGCGCAGCGATAGCATCTCGTCGACCGCGGCGATGGCCCGGTCGAAATTGCCATAGCCGAACATCCGCTCGCGTTCGGGCGGCGGTACCCAGCCCATCGCCTGGTTCGAGATCGCGGCTTCGAGCGGACCTGCGGCATAGAATAGCCAGCGGTAATAGTCGGCCTTCTCGTCGGCGCGCGGCCCGAGCATTGCTTCGGGGAAGACGTCGGCGAGAAAAGTGCAGATCGCGGCGCATTCCGTGAGGATGTGCCCGTTGTGCTTGATCGCGGGCACCTTCCCGAGCGGGTGGATCGCGAGATAGCGCTCGCTCTTCATCTGGTCGTAGGGGATGACCTCGGTCTCGTACGGCTGGCCGACCTCCTCGAGCATCCAGCGGACGATGCGTCCGCGCGACTGCGGGTTGGTGTAGAAGATGAGATCGGCCATGGTCGCGACTCCTGGTTGGAACAAAGCGCGAACTACTATTGTTCGGTCGCTCGCTCAAGCGTCTCCAGCACGGATGGCCGCTCGGCTAGCCGCGTTCGCCCTTTTTCGGAGGCGGGGCGGGTAGCCGCCCAGGTGCTGGACCGCCCCGTGCGGCGGCCGATTGGTCGCGCGTCGCGCGGAACTCGCTGTCCGGGCTCCAGTTGGGCCATTCTCGCGAATTGGCCAGGCGGAGGCCGACCTGATGAAGCAGCTCCGCGTTCTGGGCGACTCCGGTCCAGTCCCAGTCGGCATGCCATTCGTCGCTCGGTTGGTGGTAGTGCTTGGCGTTGTAGTCCTGGGCGATCGCCTCGCCGCGCGCAGTGCCGCCGTTCACCAGGTCGAGCCCTTCGGAGAAGCTGACCGCCGGAACGCCCTGCTTGGCGAAGGAGAAATGATCGGATCGGTAGAAGCCGCCGGTCTCCGGGTGCGGGTCCGGCGTGAAATAGCGCCCTTGGCGCTTGCCCTCGGCGATGATGTCGTCGGTGAGGTCGAGTTTTGCGGTGCCGCGGATGGTGAAGTTCTTCTGGAGGCCGTCCGGGATCCACGCATCGACGTTGAGGTTCGCGACGGTTTTCGTGAGAGGATAGAGCGGGTGGGCAGCATAGTAGCCTGAGCCGAGCAGGCCCTTCTCCTCTCCGGTCACGGCGAGGAACACTACGGACCGCTCCGGCCTCGGCCCATGCGCCCAGACGCGGGCCTGCTCGACGAGCTGGGAGACACCGGTACCGTTGTCGACCGCGCCGTTGTAGATGCGATCACCGGTCGCGTCCGGCTTGCCGATGCCGAGATGGTCCCAATGCGCGGAATAGACGATCGTCTCGTCCGGATATTTGGTCCCCGGCAGGATGCCGACCACGTTGTGGCTGGTGATCATCTGCGGCTGCGCGGCGAAGTGCGCGGTCAGCGTGGCTTTGAGGGGGATCGGCTGGAAGTCGGCGCGACGCGCGGCGATTTTCGCCTGCTCCAGATCGAGCCCCGACCGCTGGAACAGCTGCACCGCGAGCGGCCGCTGGATCCAGCTTTCGAACGGTGTATGGGCGCTCGCCGGGTTGTCGCGCACGATGTCGAACTGGGCGTTGGTGTTGGAGTTCTGGACGACGTCCCATCCGTAGGAGGCGGGGGCGGTCTCGTGGATGATGATCACGCCTGCAGCGCCGAGACGCGCGGCTTCCTCAAATTTGTAGGTCCAGCGGCCGTAATAAGTCATCGCCTTGCCGCCGAACTTGCCCATCACCGGCTCGTTCGGGGAGGCCTCGAAGTCCGGGTCGTTGACCAGGACGACCAGCACCTTGCCGTGCATGTCCTGACCCTTGAAATCGTTCCACCCCCGCTCCGGCGCGTCGACTCCGTAACCGGCGAACACCAGCGGCGCGTTGACGATGTCGACCTGCTTCGCCCCGTTGAGCGGCGCGAGGACCGCAATCTCCGGGCCCTGCTGCAACGGCACGACGGTGCCGTTCTCGTTGAGGCTAATTTGCGGTGTCCCGACGATCTGGGATTCGAGCAGTGGCACGTTCTGGAACCAGCTGCGCTGCCCGTTCACAACGTCCACGCCGGGCTCGACCCCGGCCACGGCGAGCTGCTTGGCGATATAATCGATCACCGTGGGCTCGATCGGCGCCGCGGTGCCGCGGCCCTGGAACGCGTCCGAGGAAAGCACCTTGTCGACGTCGGACAGGCGCTGCGTGCTGAATGGATTTGGTTGTGCGGCAAGCGGAGCGGCGGCCAGCGCGAGGGCGCTCGCCGAAAGCCAGCGGAGTCTGTTCATGGTCTCTCCCCAATCACCAGCGTGAAGCGCGACCGGCCGTGAAAAGGCTGGCGCGGCAAAAGGTTGCAAAATCGCGACTAGTTAGCGCGAGGACTGGGGAAAAGGACCTTTCGCAGAAAGTAGAGGCCCTTCGGCAGCAATCTGCTGGGCCCGCGTTCGAACGTGCCGTTGATCCCCCGGAAACGGGAGGCAGCAATGAAGACTCAGATCGCCGCCACAGTGTTGATTGCGGCCCTAAGCGGAACTGCGATTCCCGCTTGGGCCGATCCCGCCGAAAGGAGGGTCGCCGTCGAGCAGGGGGTCACCTTGCGGGTAATTGAAGCCGGAAAGGCGACGGCAAGACCAATCGTCTTCATTCCCGGCTGGAGTACTGGTGCCGACATTTGGCGCGCCCAGATTGACAGGTTCGCCGGCAAGTACCGAGTGATTGCGTTCGATCCTCGTTCGCAGGGCGATTCGACCAAAGTCACCATCGGCAATACTCCCGAGCAGCGCGCGGCCGATTTGCATGCTGTTCTTTCTTCCCTGCATATCCGCCGGCCGGTGCTGGTCGCCTGGTCTCAGGCGGTCCAGGATACCGCCGCCTATGTCCTGAAATACGGTACTCGAGACCTTGCGGGGATCGTTCTGGTCGACGCTGCAGTGTCGGATGGATCGAAAGGCATCGCCGAACGCCCAAAGCAGGCGGCGTTTCAGTTTGGCCTGTTCGGAACCTATCTCATCGATCAGCAAGCTTATCTTCGTGGAATGTTCGGCGCGATCATCAGCAAGCCGCAGCCCCGAGAAATGATTGAAAGCACCGTTGCCACGGGGATGAAGACACCGCCGTCGGTGGGGATGTCCATGCTCGTCGCAGACATGTTTACGCTGGATCGAACCGCGGCGCTGGGGAAGATCGACTGCCCGGTGTTGATCGTCGCGGCCGGGCAGTCATTTGAGCTCGAGCAGCAAAAGGCTGAGGCGAAGGCGATGCCGAACGCGCGCTTCGTCGAAATCGACGATTCCGCGCATGCGGTATTCATCGACCAGCCGGAACGCTTTGCGTCCGCGCTGTCCGACTTTCTCGGAACGCTCGACGCGGTGCCGAGGCGTTGACCCCTATTGGGCGGTGAGCGAGGCCGCCGTGATCGCCGCATTCCTCCGGTACTTGTCGAACCAGGCGAGGATCGCGCTCGCCTTCGCCGCCGACTGGCTCGGCCGGTCCGTCAGGGTCTCATGGCTCGCGCCGGGCACCTTCACCAGCAGTGTCGGGATGCCGCGAAGCTGTAGCGCCTCGTAATATTGCTCAGCCTCGCTGTCGGGCGTGCGGTAGTCCTCGCTGCCCACCACCACCATCGTCGGAGTCTTGACGTTACCGACGAGGCTGAGGGGCGAGCGTTGCCAATAGCCCATTGGGTCTTCCCAGGGGCGCTTGGCGAACCAGTATGGGGAGCTGAACCCTGCAATGTCGGCGGTCAGCCCCCAGCTTGCCCAGTCGATCACCGGCTTCTGAGTCGCCGCGGCGCGGAAGCGGTCGGTCTTGCCGACGATCCATGCGGTCAGCACGCCGCCGCCCGATCCGCCCGTGAGGAACAGGTTGTTCGGGTCCACATGGCCGGTGGCGATCGCCGCATCGACGACGCTCATCAGGTCGTCATAGTCGTGGCCCGGATAGGCTTTCTCGATCTGGTTGGCGAAATCCTCGCCGTAGGACGTGGACCCGCGCGGGTTTGCATAGACAACGATATAGCCGTGGGCGGCGTAGAGCTGGTCGTCGGTCGAGAATTGCGGCCCGTAGGCGGCGTAGGGGCCGCCGTGAATTTCGAGGATCAGTGGGTATTTCTTTGCCGGATCATAGTCCGGCGGAGTCACCATCCAAGCGTCGATCGGCCGCTGGTCGACGGAGGAGCGCACCGGCAGCTTCTGGACCTGGCCGAGCACCTTGGAATCGAGGAGGCTCGAGCTGAGATGGGTCAGCCGGCGCACGCTGTTGCCGGACGCGACCGCGACCTGGTTTGGATGGAGCGGATCCCCCGAGGTCAATGCAACGAGGCCGTTCTTCGAGACGCTGAAGTCACCGCCGGCGTAGGGCCGGTCGAGCTCGCTGAAGCCCATGCCGCCGGCGATCTCGCGGACCGACCCGTCGAGGCCGACGCGCTCGACCTTGTTAACTCCCT
>DASSIU010000166.1:0-6725 GCA_035691585.1 Sphingomicrobium sp.
GGTGAGGATCCGGCGAAGATCGGAATTGCCGCTGAATGCGACGCCGTACATGTCGAACACTTCCCGCTCGAGCCAGCCGGCGACTGGCCAGAGTCCCGTGACACTCGGCACGGGCGTGTGCTCGTCGGTCACGACCTTGACCTTGATCCGCCGGTTCTTCGTCAGCGACAGCAGGCAGTAATTGACGTCAAACCGCTCCGCGCGGTCGGGATAATCGACCCCGGCGATCTCCATAAGCTGCTGATATTCAAGGCCGGGCGTGTCGCGCAGCGCCCTCAGCGCGTCGAGGATGCTCTCACGCTTCACCACCAGCATGATCTCGCCGACGTCTTCTCTGGTCGAAAGAAGAGCATCGCCAAGCGCTTTCCTTGCGGCGTCGATCACCCCCTCGTCGGAGGCGGTGCGGGGGACATGAAGAGCGACCATCAGCGCGAGCCAACCTTCATCGCTCGATCGTCCCTTCGCGGCGGATTTTGCGCTGCAGCTGGAGGACACCGTAGAGCAACGCTTCCGCCGTCGGCGGGCAGCCGGGCACGTAGATATCGACTGGCACGATGCGGTCGCAGCCCCGCACAACGCTGTAGCTATAATGGTAGTAACCGCCCCCGTTGGCGCAGCTGCCCATCGAGATCACGTAGCGCGGCTCGCTCATCTGGTCATAAACCCGGCGAAGCGCCGGAGCCATTTTGTTGCAGAGCGTTCCGGCGACGATCATGACGTCCGACTGGCGGGGGCTGGCGCGGGGGGCAACGCCAAATCTTTCAAGGTCATAGCGCGGCATATTCACATGGATCATCTCAACCGCGCAGCAGGCAAGGCCGAAGGTCATCCACCACAAGGAGCCGGTGCGCGCCCAGGTGAACAAATCCTCGGCGGTCGTGACCATGAAGCCCTTCTCATTCAGCGAGCGCTGGACTTCCTCGAGATGCTTGCGGTCGACTTCGCCGGGGATCAGGCCGGCCAGCCGGGCGAGTTCCTCCTCGCTCGGCATCCGGTCTTCGTTGGGGCGCAGCATCACTCCCATTCGAGCGCTCCCTTCTTCCACGCGTAAGCGAGGCCGAGGCCAAGCTCGATCAGGAAGATGATCATCGCGGTCCAGCCGGTCCACTTGGTGAAATTGAGGCTCACCGCCCAGGGAAACAGGAACGCCGCTTCGAGATCGAAGACGATGAACAGGATGGCGACCAGGTAGAAGCGGACATCGAACTCGGCTCGCGCATCCTCGAACGCGGGAAAGCCGCATTCATATTCGCTGAGCTTGGCGGGGTCGGGCTTGTGCGCGCCGGTGAACCTGGCGACGATCATCGGCAGCACGACGAATGCCCCGGACAGCCCCAGGGCGATGATCAGGAACAAGAGGATCGGCAGGTAGCCGGCGGCAACGCTTGCCAAGAGGGATACTCCAGGGGACTTCGGAAACTTGGCGGCTCTCTAGGACAGCGAATTGTGCGCCGCAACCTTCTGGGAGGCTATCTGAGCGCCCCGGCGATCAGCTTCTGGAGCTTGGAATGGATGGCAGAGGAGGCAGCGATATATTCGCCACGCTCGAATGCGCGGTCAGCACCGCGATAGTCGGTCACGAAGCCCCCGGCCTCCCTCACCAGAAGCACGCCGGCGGCGGTGTCCCAAAGGTCGAGATCATCCTCCCAGAAACCGTCCATCCGCCCCGCCGCGACCCAGGCGAGATCAAGCGCTGCTGACCCGAAGCGGCGGATTCCCGCGGTATGAGGGCCGACCGCCTGGTAGATTTTCGCCCATTGGCCGACGTCTCCCCGACCGAGGAACGGGATTCCGGTGCCGATCACACTGTCGGCGAGATCGCGGCGCGCTGACACTCGGAGGCGCGCATCCTGGAGCCACGCGCCCCTGCCCTTTTCCGCCCAGAAACTTTCGTCGGTGAGCGGCTGATAGACCAGGCCCTGCGTGATCTCGGCTCCGCCGCCCGGCTTCCGCTCTTCGACCGCAATGGAAATCGAGAAGTGGGGCACGCCGTGAAGGAAGTTAGTCGTTCCATCGAGCGGATCGACGATCCAGCGCGGCTTGTCTGGATTGCCTTCAATCGCGCCGCCTTCCTCGAGCAACATGCCCCAGTCCGGCCGCGCGTTGCGCAATTCCTCCACGATCGTCTGCTCAGCCCGCTTGTCGGCCATCGACACGAAGTCTGCCGGCCCCTTCCGGCTGACCTGGAGCTGCTCGACTTCGCCAAAGTCGCGTCGCAGCCGGGGCGCCGCCTTGCGGGCGGCACGTTGCATGACGGTGATCAGTCCTGAATGAGCGACCATCGCTTAGTCCGCGCGGCGGACGTACTCGCGGTTGTAGACGTCGACGACGATCTTGGTCCCCGCTGTGATGTGCGGCGGCACGAGCACCTTCACGCCATTGTCGAGCACGGCCGGCTTGTAGCTCGACGAAGCAGTCTGCCCCTTCACCACTGCGTCGGCCTCGACGATCGTCGCTTCGACCTGGTCGGGAAGCTGAACGCTGATCGGCCGCTCGTTATAGAGCTCCATCACCACGTCCATGCCGTCCTGGAGGAATTCGGCTGCTTCGCCGAGCAGGTCCTCTGGAAGCGACACCTGCTCGTAGCTGTCCTTGTCCATGAACACGAGCATGTCGCCGTCGTGATAGAGATATTGGAAATCCTTGGTGTCGAGCCGAACACGCTCCACCGTCTCGGCCGAGCGGAAGCGCACGTTGGTTTTGCGGCCGTCGATGAGGTTCTTCATCTCGACCTGCATGTACGCGCCGCCCTTGCCGGGCTGGGTGTGTTGAATCTTCACGGCGCGCCAGATGCCGCCCTCATATTCGATGATGTTGCCGGGACGGATGTCCACGCCGCCGATCTTCATGTCTTCTCTCGGAGAATGTGGGAAAGAGCCGGCGCGCGCTCTAGCTCGCGGCCTTCTTCCCGGCAAGCACGGGGTACGGGTTGATCGGCGTCCCCTGCCACCAGCGCTCCCCCGGAGCCATGGTGTTGATCGCGAAGTGCAGGTGAGGCGCCGAAGCGACCGCGTCGCCGGTGTGGTCGACCCGGGCGATTACCTCGCCACGCTTGACCTGCTGGCCCTCGGCCAACCCGGGCGCATAGCCCTGCAAGTGGGCGTAATAGTACATCCACTTCTGATCGGGCGAGCGCTCGTAGATCGTGATCCCGCCACCGCCGTTGCTGTAGAACAGCTTTTCGATTGTGCCGTCGGCAGCTGCGATCACCGGCGTCCCCTCGGCGGCCATGATGTCGATGGCGTCATGACGTCGGCCAGCAGCGCGCGCCGCGTCGAACGTGTCGACGAGCTGCTCCGGCTTCACACCTACGACGGGGATAGCGAGCCCCGCGGGTGACACCCGCACTTGCTCGGCGACCACCACCGGCGGGCCGTTCGCGGGCTTGACCGTCACCACCGGTCCGCTGCGCGCGACGGTCGGCCTCGGCGCCGGCACGAAATTGTAGAACCAGATCCAGAACATGCTGGTGACAAATGCAGTCAGCAGCGCCGTTCCGATGATCTTGAGCATCTCTCTCGCAACTCTCCGCCGGTTAACGCTGTTGAGTTGCAACGATGGAACGAACAACTGTTTCCCGAATCCACGTCGGCTGTTCGGGCTGGGTCTACAAGCACTGGCGAGGCCTCTTCTATCCGGAAGGCTTGCCGCAGAAGCGCTGGTTCGAGCGTTATGCGGAGGAGTTCGACACGGTCGAAATCAACGCCAGCTTCTATCGATTGCCGCTCGCCTCGACCTTCGAGGGTTGGCGAAACAAGGCGCCGCCGGGCTTCCATTATGCGGTCAAGGTCAACCGCTTCATCACCCACATGAAGAAGTTGCTAGACTGCCAGGCCGAGGTCGACCGCTTCATCGAGCTGGCGCGGCCGCTCGGAGACAAGCTGGGACCTCTCCTCTACCAGTTGCCGCCGAGCCTGCATAAGGACGTCGAGCGGCTGGAGACCTTTCTCGGCTGGCTTCCGAAGGACCTCGAGCAGGTCGTCGAGTTCCGCCACAAGAGCTGGTATGACGAAGACGTCCTGGCGCTGCTCGACCGCTACGGTGTCGGCTTCGTCACCCACGATCTCAAAGGTCTGCGGTCGCCGCGATGGGCCAGCGGGCGAACTGCCTACGTCCGCTTCCACGGTGCGGCCGGCAAGTATTGGGGTCGCTATTCGGACGAGGCGCTGGTCGGATGGACCGACTGGTGTGTCGAGCAGGCGCGGGCCGGACGAAGCGTGTGGTGCTATTTCAACAACGACATCCACGGGCACGCGATCGACGACGCGCGAACGCTGAAGTCGATGGTGCGCCAGATGGCCCGCTGATTGGCAATTGGTGCAATCTCAAGCACACTGCGGCGATGGCCGACGCCCAACCGCCGCCTTATTACGAGCCGCCGACGCCCTTCGCTCAGCAGCGGTCAGACCTGCGAGCCGGCATAGGCCGGCGGATCGGGGACAATCTTGATGCAACCGCGGGGCTCTGGCGGCTGTGCGCGAGTCCGGGGCAGCCGATACAGCTCTATGTCGGTGACGCTTTCCTCGATCCCGAAACCTGCCGGCAGATGTGCTCGAAAGTCGATGATGGAAGCTATCCATCTCCTTTGTATGACAAAGAAAAGTTCGAGGGCGTTCGCACTAGCTACAGCTGCAATCTCAATGCCTACGATCCGCTGATCGTCGACATCGACGGGCGCGTTGCAGCGCTGCTCGGAATCGACAAGGGGCACGGCGAACCATTGCAGGGCCAGCGCTACCAGCAAGGCCAGCAGTTTCGCGAGCACGCTGACTTCTTCTACATCGACGAGCCTTATTGGGCTGAATACGAACCCCACGGCGGCCAGCGTACCTGGACCGCGATGATCTATCTGAACGAGCCCGAAGCGGGCGGCGCCACCCGGTTCGAACTGCTCGATTTCGAGGTCGAGCCGAAGCTCGGCCGGATCCTCGTCTGGAACAACATGGCGCTCGACGGCAGCCCCAACCCTTGGACCATGCACGAGGGCACGGCGGTCGAGGCCGGCACCAAGTACATTGTCACCAAATGGTACCGCGAACGGCCGTTCGTTTAGGCGAGAATCTCGCCGAATGCGCGAACAGCAGCCTCCGGGTCGCTTTTCCCCCACACGGCCTGGCAAACGGCAAGGAAATCGGCACCTGCCTCGATCAGCGGCTTCGCATTGTCGGCCGTGATCCCGCCGATGGCCACGCAGGGGATTTCGAACAGGCTTGACCACCAACTCAGGATCGAGGGAGCGGGGCGATAATTCGAGGGCTTGGTCGTGGTCGGGTAGAAGGCTCCGAACGCGACATAGTCCGCACCTGCCTCGCCGGCTTCCATCGCCAGGTGTCGGCTATCGTGGCAGGTCCTGCCGATCTGCGCCGAAGGTCCGAGCAGCGCCCTCGCTTCACGGATGTCGCCGTCGCTCTGGCCGAGGTGGACACCGTCCGCGCCGAGCCGCTTGGCCAGCGCCATGCTGTCGTTGACGATGAACGCGACGTCCGCGTCGGCACAGATGCGCTGGAGCGGGTCGGCGAGCCGCGTCAACTCATCCTCGCCGACCTCCTTCACGCGGAGTTGGAAGGCGGACGCGATCCCAGGTTCGAGCGCGGCCCCAAGACGGTCTGGAAATACACCCCCGACCTCCTGCGGGCTGATCAGGTAAAGTCTCGCCGCTTCCGTCCGCCGGCGCGGCGGAAACTCGATTGGATCGAACTCAGCTTCGTCCAAGGTCAGGCCGGAATCCGCGTGACGGACGCCTCGTAGATCTCGTCGATCGCGCGACCGAGCGTCTGGTTGAACTCCTGGTCGCTCTGCTGGGCCCGGAGGTCGGACAGCAGCGCGCGGCTGAAGCTCGCGATCATTCCAGGATTCTTGGCCAGCTCGCGGCACGCTTCCGAGCGGCTGAAGCCGCCGGACAAGGCAACCACCCGCAGCACCTTCGGATGCGCCACCAGCGGCATGAACAGGCCCGCTTCCGCCGGGATGGAGAGCTTCAGCATAACTTGCTGTCCATCAGGTACTTGATCGAGATTCTTGAGAAGCTCTTCGAGCAAGATACGATCGGAAGCATCGCGGTCCGGACTCTTGATATTCACCTCTGGCTCGATGATCGGCATCAGGCCATGGCTCAACACCCGGCGCGCAACTTCGAACTGCTGCTTCACGGCGGCCGCGATGCCTTCGCGGTTCGCGCGGTTGATCACCGACCGCTCCTTGGTCCCGAACACGCCAAGGCCACTGGCGCGGGTCAGCAGCGAGTCGAGGTCGGCCATCGGCTTCATCAGCTGGACGCCATTCGCCTCCGCCTCGAGCCCCTTGTCGATCTTGATGAAGGGGACGATTCCGATGTCGGTGAGCGCCTGCGGAGTGGGCTTGCCGTTAACGGTCCCGTCCATGGTCCGCTCGAACAGGATCGCGCCGATCACCTTGCCGCTGGCAAAGCAGGGCGAGGTGATGATGCGCGAGCGCATCTGGTGGATGAGATCGAACATCTCCTCCTCGCTGCTCCAGGCGCCTTCCTCGATGCCATATCCCTGCAAAGCCTTGGGCGTGGACCCGCCTGACTGGTCGAGAGCGGCGATGAATCCGTCGCCCTGCTTGATCTTCGCGGTCATTTCAGACTTGTTCATTCGTTACCCCTGTCGTTCCAATGCGGCGACGCCGGGCAGCGTACGCCCTTCCATCCATTCGAGAAATGCTCCGCCCGCCGTTGAAACGAAAGTGAAATCCTGCGCGACCCC
>DASSIU010000167.1:0-3321 GCA_035691585.1 Sphingomicrobium sp.
CGCGGCAGGCTGGCCAAGGCTGATCGTCAGCTCGTCACCACCCGGCGGGACATTGACTTCCGCGCTGTTGAAGCTCGCGCTGGCGCCGGCTGCCAGCGAGCGCGCCGGGGGAGCGATCGTCCAGCTGTAGACCACTTTGCCACTCCGGCTCTTGAGCTGCGCAGCAAGCGGCGGGACGTCCTGCTCTCTCGCGGTCGGGTTGATCACCCTTCCGGTCACTGTGAGCAACTCGTTTCCGCTTTCCAGCCGCTGCCGGTCCATGTGTGTCGTCACCAATGCAAGTGGGCTCGTGTCAGCGGTGGCTAGCCCGAGCTTCGCCTTCATCGCGGGGGGCGCGAATAACCAGAGCAAAGTGGCGATGACGACGACCAAAATGATGATTGTGAGGATCGTGAGCGCAGGGCTGCGGCGGCGCGGCTCGACCTCGCCCTCTTCAGCGAACGGACTAAAGGTGTCGGGCGCTCCCTCCGCGGTCGGCGGCTCATCCCAATCCGAAGGCGCGGCGGCCTCAGCGGTCACTGGTTCTTCGATCGGCGGAGACTCGTTCAGCTCGGCAGACGGCTCTGGGTCGCCTTCGACCGATGCTTCCTCGTAGGCGCGCTCCTCCGCCTCGGGTCCGTTGCGAGGCGCGATTAGAGTGGCCTCGGCGAAACTTTCGTTCTCGTTCTCATCCCCTTCATGGGGGGCCGTCACTGTGTCCGATTCCGCTTCCCGCTCAACGGGTTGTGCATGAGAATCTGCGAGTTCCGAAGCAGCGCGGTCCTCTGGATCCTGGTGCCAGCTGTGCTTGCACGCAGCGCATCGGACCTGCCGTCCTTCGGGAGGGACTGCTCCGTCCTTCACCACATATTGCGTGCCGCAATTCGGGCAGGTGAGGATCATTTCAACAAAAGCCCTCTTCCGGGACGGTCAGCGAACGGTAAACAGGAATGATTGGACCTTGGCAAGTTTGGCGAACTTGTCGGGACGGGGCTTGAACGAGCGGGGAGGAAAGTGGCTGCAGTCGCCGAATTCGACAGTGTCGGGCTGCGCTACGGAACGGGCGCCGAGGTGCTGCGCGACCTCGATTTCCGACTCCGTACGGGGGCGTTTTATTTCCTGACCGGCCCGTCGGGCGCCGGCAAGACGTCGCTGCTGAAGCTGCTCTATCTCGCGCAGCGCCCGACGCGTGGGCGAATCAAATTGTTCGGCGAAGAGCTCAGCGAGGCCGCGCGGGAGACCCTGCCGCCCTACCGCCGCAGGATCGGGGTCGTGTTCCAGGATTTCCGGCTGATCCGGCACTTATCTGCGTTCGACAATGTGGCGCTTCCGCTGCGCGTTGCCGGAGCGAAGGACGAGGACGTCGAGGGGCCGGTGCGCGAGATGCTTGCCTGGGTTGGCCTCGCCGACCGCGCCAGCGCTCGCCCTCCGACGCTGTCGGGCGGCGAGCAGCAGCGCGTCGCCATTGCCCGGGCGGTGATTAACCGGCCAGAGCTGCTGGTCGCCGACGAGCCGACCGGCAATGTGGACGCCGACATGGCTAACCGACTGATGGGGCTGTTCACCGCGCTCAACCGGCTCGGAACGACGGTGGTCGTAGCGACGCACGATGTTGGCTTGATCAACGCCACCGCCGGTGCGCAGATGATCCGGCTCGAGGGCGGGACGCTGGTCGATCCGACCGGGTCGCTGAGGAACCCGCCGCGGCCGACGCGGGGGAGCGCTTGATGTTCGACTGGCTGCTTGCTTCCCCGCCCGAACGGCGGCTGCTCGGCGCGGCTTCCCGGCGGGCTCCGACGCCGTGGGTGATCGCGATCATGAGCTTCACCATCATGTTGATCGCCGCGACGGGCCTCGCGCTGGCCAACACGGCCGGCGTGCTGAGCCGGGCGATTGAGACTCGTTATGCTCTCGAAGTGCCGGCCGCGGGCACCAATCTCGATGCATTGCTCGCTAGCGTCAGGTCTCTCCCGTCCGTCAGCTCCGCTGACGCCGTCCCTGAAAGCGAGATGCGCAGCACGCTGGAACGCTGGCTCGGTCCGGCCGCCAAGAGCCGCGAGCTGCCGGTGCCGGGGCTGATCAATTTCGACATTCGTCCGGGAACCGACCTTGGCGGGCTCAGACAGCACATCCAGTCGATCGCGCCGGGAGCGCACCTCGTTGCTCATCGCGACAGCGTCGCGCCATTGATGCGATCGCTGACCCTCCTCCAGGCGGTCGCGCTTGGCCTCGTGCTGCTGCTCAGCGCCGCGGCAGCCGCCGCGGTAGTGCTCGCGGCGCGCGGTGCGCTCGATACCCATCGGTTCACCATCGAGGTGATGCACGGCATCGGCGCGACTGACCTTCAGGTCACCCATCTGTTCCAACGCAAAATCGCGATCGATGCGTTCATCGGCAGCATTGCCGGAGGCATTGCCGCCGGGCTGGTGCTCCTGCTCCTTGCTGGCGGCGCGGCGTTCGCCGGCGAGCTGACCGGTGGGGCCACGCTCAACCTCGTCGATCTCCTGATCCTCGCGCTGCTCCCGTTCGCGCTGACGGCGCTTGCCACCGTCGTCGCCAGGACAGCCGTGCTTCGGGCACTGCGCGAAGCCCTATGATCACCCGGCTCGGCTCGCTGTTGCTGCTGCTCTTCGCGCTCGGGTTCGTGCTGTTCGCCTTTACGCTCGGGGGGCCAGCCCCGCCCGACGCTCCGGCAAGTGACGCCGCGGTGGTCCTCACCGGAGGTCCGCACCGAATCGACCACGCGATAGATGTGCTGAAGCATCACAAGGCGCAACGCCTGCTGGTGGCCGGAGTCGACCCGTCGGTCACCAAGGCGGACCTCGCGCGGCGGATTCCCGGGAGCGGGCCGTGGCTCGACTGTTGCGTCGACCTTGGCAGCGAGTCGGTCGATACTCGCTCCAACGCAGAGGAAGCGGCGCGCTGGCTGGCGAAGCATGACTATAAATCGGTACGGCTGATCACCAGCGACTGGCATATGCGCCGGGCGCGCTACGAATTCAGCAAGGCACTCGGCGGCAAGTACATGTTATCGACCGACGCGGTGCCGACCGAGCCCAGCCTCTTCACCCTCTTCGGCGAGTACAACAAATATTTGCTGCGCCGTTTGGCGGTGTGGGTCGACCTCTGATGACGCTGCTGAGGTCGCTGCTTTACGCGGCCATTTTCTATCCGATGACGCTCCTGTGGGTGCTGGCGGGAATCACAGCGAGCCTGTTTGGCCTCCGACCGACCTTGGCGGTGGTGCTGAGCTGGACGGACGTTCACCACTGGCTTGCTCGAAGAGTGCTCGGAATCCGGACACACATCGAGGGCGAAATACCGCCCGGCCCGCACCTGATC
>DASSIU010000168.1:0-5719 GCA_035691585.1 Sphingomicrobium sp.
CGTCTTCCTTCGACCGAAGCGAGCGGGTGACGTTCTTGTCGGGATCGTAGAGCCGGGTTTCCTGGACGACCTGGCCGCCTTCCTCTAGCAGCTCGACCTGGCGCCGCGCTTCATGCTCGACGACGGCCATGACGAAGCGGATCGAATTGACGTTCTTGGTCTCGGTCCTCGTGCCGAATTCGCCGCCGGGCTTCCTCACGCTGACGTTGACGTCGGCGCGCATCGAACCTTCTTCCATATTGCCGTCGCAGGACCCGACATAGCGGAGGATCGATCGCAGCTTTCTCAGATAAGCCCCTGCTTCGGCAGGCGAACGCATGTCGGGCCGCGACACGATCTCCATCAGCGCGACCCCGCAGCGGTTCAAATCGACGTAGCTCATCGTCGGATGCTGGTCGTGCATCAGCTTGCCCGCGTCCTGCTCGACGTGGATGCGCTCGATGCCGATGGTCTTGGCGCTGCTCTCGTCCTTCTCGTCGGTCAGGACCTCGATCTCGCCCTCGCCGACCAGCGGATGGTAGAGCTGACTGATCTGATAGCCCTGCGGCAGATCGGCGTAGAAATAGTTCTTCCGGTCGAACCGGCTCCAGCGGTTGATCTTCGCGTCGAGCGCCATGCCGGTCCGCACCGCCTGACGGATGCACTCGCGGTTGGGCACGGGGAGCATCCCAGGCATCGCTGCATCGACCAGGCTCACCTGCGTGTTGGGCTCGGCGCCGAACGCCGTCGCCGCGCCCGAGAAGAGCTTCGACGCCGTCGCCGTGATCTGCGCGTGGACCTCGAGGCCGACCACGACCTCCCACTCGCCGGTTTCGCCCTTGATGCGGAAAGGTGCAGCAGCGTCAGCCATAATAATTTTCCGTTCGTCCTGAGCGGAGCGCGAAGCGCGTAGTCGAAGGGCGCCTGGCACGATCGCCGAGCGAACGCCCTTCGACTTCGCTCAGGACGAACGAGTGAACGGTATTGCTCGCAATCACCACCACTTCTCCGGCCTGGCCGTGAAACCGGCACGCTCCTCGATCGCGAGGCCGGCGTTGAGCACCGTCTGTTCGTCGAGCTCGTTGCCAATGAGGTGGAGCCCGAGCGGAAGCCCCTGCAGGTCGAGGCCGCCTGGAACGCTCATCGCCGGGAGGCCGGCGAGGCTCGCCGGGACCGCGAATACGTCGTTGAGATACATCGCCAGCGGGTCGGTGGTCTCGCCAATCCCGAAGGCGGCGCTGGGCGCAGTGGGCGTGAGAATCACGTCGCAGCTCTCGAACGCGGTGCGGAAATCCTGCTTGATCAGCGCGCGCACCTTCTGCGCCTTGGTGAAGTACGCGTCGTAAAACCCCGCCGAGAGGACGTAAGTCCCGATCATGATCCGGCGCTTGACTTCGGCGCCGAAGCCGTCGGCTCGGGTCGCCGAATACATGTCATCGAGGGTCTTCACCCCTTCGACGCGAAGCCCATACCGAACGCCGTCATAGCGGGCGAGGTTCGACGACGCCTCGGCCGGCGCGATGATGTAATAGGTCGGAAGCGCATATTTCGTGTGCGGGAGGCTGATCTCCACGGGGGTGGCGCCGGCGTCCTTCAGCCACTCGATGCCCTGCTCCCACAGTGTGTTGATCTCGCCCGGTACGCCATCGATCCGATACTCCTTCGGAATGCCGACGCGCTTGCCGTTGAGATCACTCGACAAATTCGCTTCCCACTGCGGCACCGGCAGGTCGAGCGAGGTCGAATCCTTCGGATCGAACCCGCACATCGCCTCGAGCAGGATCGCGCAGTCGCGGACGCTCCTCGCCATCGGCCCCGCCTGGTCGAGCGAGCTTGCGAAGGAGACGATCCCCCAGCGCGAGCAGCGGCCGTAGGTCGGCTTGATCCCGCAAATGCCGGCGAATGCGGCCGGCTGCCGGATCGATCCGCCGGTGTCGGTCCCCGTCGCGCCCGGCGCGATCCCCGCCGCGACCGAAGCCGCCGACCCGCCCGACGATCCGCCGGGGGTGAGGCCGACGTTGCTGCCCTTGCGCCGCCACGGACTGATCACCGGCCCATAGGCGCTGGTCTCGTTCGACGAGCCCATCGCGAACTCGTCCATGTTGAGCTTGCCGAGCATCCCCGCGCCCGCCTTCCGCAGATTTGCGCTGACGGTACTTTCGTAAGGCGGCTTGAATCCCTTGAGGATTCGGCTCCCCGCGGTCGTGTCGACACCGCGGGTCGCAAACAGGTCCTTGATGCCCAGCGGGATGCCGGCAAGTGGCGGCAGGTCGCCCGAACCTCGCGTCTGGTCCGCCGCCTCCGCGGCGGCGAGCGCATCGTCGGGCGTTTCCACCGTATAGGCGTTCAGCGTCCGCGCCGCCGCCACCGCCGCGTTGTAAGCGTCCGCGATCTCGCGCGCGGTAAACTCGCCCGAGCGGAAGCCGTCGCGAAGCTCTGCGATGGTTTTTGACGTAAGCTCACTCATCAACTCCTCCCCGGAACGGGGAGGGGGACCGCTGAGCACAGCGATGTGGTGGAGGGGTCGACCCCTCCGTCAGCCTGCGGCTGCCACCTCCCCGTTCCGGGGAGGATCTTCAAGCCGCTCATCACTCGATCACCTTCGGGACGGCGAAGAAGCCGTGCTGCGCGTCGGGCGCATTGGCGAGGATTTCGTCCCGGATATTGCCGTCGGTGACGACATCGTCGCGAAGGCGCAGCTTCTGGTCGATGACTGCGGTCAGCGGCTCGACCCCGTCGGTATCGACCTCGTCAAGCTGCTCGACCCAGCCCAATATGTTGTTGAGCTCGGGCACCAACCGCTCGATTTCCTCGTCGCTCATCGCGATGCGCGCGAGCTTGGCGATATGGCGCACGTGTTCGTTCGATACTGACATGATGGGCGCGGATAGCCGCGCGTCCCCCGCCCTTCAACCGCCTTGCCGCCCGCCTTTCCCGCCAATAGGGCCGCGGCCGATGTACGCGCGGCGATTCCTCGGCTGTATCTTCGTCCTCACCCTGCTCGCCGTCGCGGGTGCATTCGCCTATTTCGAGTGGGGCACCCGAATGCTCGTCGGGCAGGCCATCCCACAGGGGCATTTCGAGGCTGCGGCGGCGGGGAGCGGGCCAGATTACACCCTTGCGGCCAGCTGGCTGGCTCGGCCGGGCGATGCCGAAGATCCGGCGGACTGGCGGCCAGCGGGCATCGCGCCAGGAGCAGCGGGCAAGGCTGCGATTTTCTACATCCACCCGACCACCTATCTCGAGCGCGACCGATGGAATGCGCCGCTCGAGCCGGATTCGGGCACGGCGTTGCGGACCCGCCTCTTTCTCCAGAGCCAGGCAAGTGCGTTCAACGGCGCCGGACAGATCTGGGCGCCCCGTTACCGGCAGGCGGCTTATGGGGCCTTCCTGCTCGACAACAGGGACGCGGAAGCCGCGCTCGACTTCGCCTACCGCGACGTCGCCGCCGCCTTCGACGAGTTCGTCAAGGAAGCCCCCGCGGATGCGCCCATCATCCTCGCCGGGCACAGCCAGGGCGCGCTCCACCTCGAACGGCTGCTGCGCGAAAAGGTCGCGGGCAAGCCAATCGCGAAACGGATCGTCGCCGCCTACGTCGTCGGCTGGCCGATCAGCACCGCAGCCGACCTGCCGGCGCTCGGCCTCCCCGCTTGCTCGAAGCCCGATCAGGCCGGGTGCATCCTGTCGTGGATGACCTTCGGCGACCCGCCCAACCCCGACTTCATCTTCAACGAGTGGGACAAAACCACCGGTTTCAATGGCCAAAAGCGGCGAGAGCAAGACACGCTTTGCGTCAACCCGATCGCTGGAACCCAGAATGGGTCGGCGCCGGCGCGGGAGAATCCCGGCACCTTGATCCCGACCGCCGACATGCGCGATGCAACGCTTCAGCCCGGAATCATCGGCGCGCATTGCGACAAGGGACTGCTGATCCTCGACGGCATCCCACCGCAGCTCGGCTCGTTCGTTCTGCCGGGGAACAACTATCACGTGTACGACTATGCGCTGTTCTGGGGCGCGATCCGGCGCGATGCCGAGCGGAGGCTGGCCGCATGGCGGCACTGATCACCACCGACACCAGCGACTTCGCCGCGGAACTTCCCAACGGCGGCAAGCTCCTTGGGTTGGATGTCGGCACGAAAACCATCGGTATCGCCATTTGCGACGCGGGCTGGCACTTCGCCGGCCCGTCGAAGACGATCCGCCGGACGAAGTTCACCCAGGACCTCGCGAGCCTCCGGATCGTCATCGAGCATGAGCATGCGGTCGGTCTGGTGGTGGGACTCCCGCTCAGCATGGACGGCAGCGACAGCCCGCGGACCCAGTCGGTCCGCGCCTTCGCTCGAAACCTCGCGCCGCTGGAACTGCCGATATTGTTGTGGGACGAGCGCTGGTCGACCCAGGCGGTCGAGCGGGCGATGATCGAAGCCGACATCAGCCGGGCCAAGCGCGCCGAAAAGGTCGACGCGCTCGCCGCCGCGCACATTTTGCAGGGGGCGATCGACGCGCTGGCCCGTCACTCCCCTCCCCTTGATGGGGAGGGGCCGGGGGTGGGGTGATCGTGGACTCAGGGCTCGGCCTCCGCCATCACCCCCACCCAACCCTCCCCCATCGAGGGGGAGGGCGGTAGGGACTCGCTCGTGGATATCCTTTCGATTGACTCGCTGAGCGACGCCGAGATCGCCGACATCCTCGACCGCGCGGAGCTCTATTTCTCAGGAAATCGCGGGCGTCGGTCGAGCGAGCGGCTGCACGGCCGTGTCATCTTCAATGTCTTTTACGAGAACTCGACCCGCACCGCGATGTCGTTCGCGGCCGCGGCTCACCGCCTCGGCGCCTCGGCGATCGCGATGTCGGTCGAACGCAGCTCGGTCAGCAAGGGCGAGACGCTCGAGGACACGGCGCGAACGCTGAACGCGATGCGGCCGGATGCGCTGGTCATCCGTCATCGCGAGAATGGCGCGCCGGCCATCGTCGCCGAGATCATGGACGCGCCCGTGCTCAACGCCGGCGACGGCACCAACGAGCATCCGACCCAGGCGCTGCTCGACGCGGCGACGATCCGGAAACGGCTCGGCCGGACGGAGGGCCTCAAGGTTGCGATCTGCGGCGATATCCGCCACAGCCGCGTCGCGCGATCCAACGCCAGGCTACTGCCGAGGCTCGGCGCCGAGGTCCGGCTCGCGGGGCCGCCGGAGCTGATGCCGCAGGATGCGCCGCAATCATCGATCGACGAAGCGATAGCCGGCGCGGACGTCGTGATGATGCTTCGGGTCCAGCGCGAGCGGCTAGAAAGGGATTTGGGTGACGGGCCCGGCGAGTATCTCTCCCGCTACGGCCTCACCGCCGAGCGGCTGGCGACTGCCGCGCCGGGTGCGGTGGTCATGCACCCCGGCCCGATGAATCGCGGGATCGAAATCGACGGACGAATCGCCGACGATCCCGACCGCTCGCTCATCACGCTGCAGGTCGAAATGGGCGTGGCCGTGCGAATGGCCTGCCTTGAGCTGGTCGTCGCCGGAGCCGCTTAGCGCGACGCGTACTGGACAGGCGCATCCCCCGCGAAATTGCGGACGAAGCAGCTTCCGCCCTCGCGCCGCACGGAGGTGCACAGCGCCTTGGCCTCCGTTAGGCTGCTGAAGCCACGGACCGACAGGCGATAGAAGGTGCCCTTCGGGCTCGCGAACCGCGCGCTCATCGGAAGATAGGCCTTGAGCGCACCGAACTTGCGAGCGTCGCC
>DASSIU010000169.1:0-3089 GCA_035691585.1 Sphingomicrobium sp.
GATCATGCGCGTAGCGAGGCCGTCATCCCGATGGACGTCGACATGCAGGACCCGCCCGAAGTGCTGCCCGAGATGGTCGCCAGCTGGCGCGAAGGCCACGAGATGGTGTTCGGCGTGCGCCGCTGCCGGAGTAGCGATGGCTGGGCCAAGCGCGTGACCGCCGGCCTCTATTATCGTGCCCACAATGCCGTTTCGTCAGATAAGATACCCGAGAATGCCGGCGATTTCCGGCTGATGGACCGGAAGGTCGTCGACGTGATCCGCGCCATGCCCGAGCGCAACCGCTTCATGAAAGGCCTGTTTGCCTGGGCCGGATTCAAGCAGGCGGCGGTCGAATATGACCGCGCCGAGCGCGAGACGGGCAAGACCAAGTTCAACTACTGGAAGCTGTGGACGCTCGCCCTCGACGGAATCACTTCAGCCTCGACCGTGCCGCTGCGCATCTGGTCCTATGTCGGCGCGCTCGTCGCATTGTTCGCCATCGGCTTTGCAAGCGTGCTGGCGGTTCAAACCATGATCTTCGGCAATCCCGTTCCGGGCTACGCTTCGATCATGGTCTCCGTGCTGTTCCTCGGCGGCATCCAGTTGATCTCGCTCGGCGTGCTCGGCGAATATGTCGGCCGCATCCTGACGGAGACCAAGCAGCGACCGCTGTACGTGGTGCGCGACACGGTCGGGATTGAATCTCAGATGGTGCGCTAACGGCCGAGGACCTGATCGACGAGCTGCCGCAGGTTGGCGAATTCGGCGAGGCGCAGGCCGTCGCCGCCCTTGATGCCGTGCGGTACCCAGCCGCTTTCGAATCCGAGCTTGGCCGCTTCCTTGAGCCGCAACCCGGCATGCGCGACCGGGCGGATTTCGCCCGATAGTGCGATCTCACCGAGAACCACCGCCTCCGACGGGATTGGGCGCTCTGAAAGCGCCGATACCAGCGCCGCGGCGACCGCGAGGTCGGCAGCGGGGTCGCTCAGTCGGTAGCCGCCTGCGACGTTCAGATACACCTCCGCAGTCGCGAAGCTCATGCCACAGCGTGCCTCCAGGACCGCGAGGATCATCGCCAGCCGACCGCTGTCCCATCCGACCGCTGCCCGCCGGGGCGTCGCTCCGCTCGCGAGCCGCACGACCAGCGCCTGGATTTCGACCAGCACCGGCCGCGTCCCTTCCATCGCAGGAAACACGCTGGTCCCGCTGACCGGCTCGCCCCGGTGCGTCAGGAACAGCGCCGACGGATTGGGCACTTCGGTCAGCCCGGCCCCCTCCATCGCGAAGACACCGATCTCGTCGGTGCCGCCGAAGCGGTTCTTCATTGCGCGGAGGATGCGATACTGGTGGCTGCGCTCGCCCTCGAAGCTCAACACCGTGTCGACCATATGCTCGAGCACGCGCGGGCCAGCGATGGTGCCGTCCTTGGTGACATGGCCGACGAGCACCACTGCGGTGCCGCGCTCCTTGGCGAAGCGCACCAACTCCTGCGCGCTGGCGCGGACCTGGCTGACGGTACCCGGCGCGCCTTCGATCAGGTCGGAGTGCATCGTCTGGATCGAGTCGATGATCAGCAACGCAGGCGGCTCACTGTCGCCGACGGTGGTCAGGATGTCGCGCACCGAGGTCGCCGCGGCGAGCCGCACCGGCGCTTGCCCCAGGCCGAGGCGCACCGCACGAAGTCGCACCTGCTCGGCCGACTCCTCACCAGAGACATAGATGACGTTGTTGCCCTCGCTCGCCAACCGCGCCGCGACCTGGAGGAGGAGCGTGGACTTCCCGATGCCAGGATCGCCGCCGACCAGCATGGCCGAACCGGGCACAATCCCGCCGCCGATTGCACGGTCGAATTCGGCCAGCCCGCTCGGCAGCCGCTCGGGGAGCGCCGTCGGAGTTTCGAGCCCGACCAGCGGGATCACCCTCCCCCCGCCTTGCAGATTATGCTTGGCCGCGAAGATGCTCGACACCTCCGCGCTCTCCTGCACTAGTGTGTTCCACTCGGCGCAGTCGGCGCACTGACCCTGCCATCGGTGCGATACCGACCCGCAAGCCTGGCATACGTAACGCGATTTCACCTTGGCCATGGTGGGAACAATACACGAACGAAGTTGACGCGGAAGACGGGAATTTGGTGGAGAGTGAGTAGCAGGGCAGACCTCCCCGAAATCGCCTGATATGCCCCGCCGATGACCGGTCTCTTCCTAGCCCCGATCGGAGCGCTGCTGCTCGTCGCCTGCCTGATCGCGATGCTGTCGCGCAGGGTGGGGCTGCCATACAGCGTCGGGCTGGTCGTCGCCGGGTTTCTGATCGCGCTGCTGCCAAGCGGTCCCGACCTGCCGCTGTCGCGCGACCTCATCTTCAACTTCCTCCTACCGCCGCTGGTCTTCGAAGCCGCGCTCCAGCTCGACTGGCCGCGATTCAGGGCCGAGCTGCCGCTAACGCTGACGCTGGCGTCCGCCGGAGTCGCGATCGCGGCAGCCGTGGTCGCGGCGGGTATGCATTATGCCGTCGGCTGGAGCTGGATTGGCGCCACTCTGTTCGGAGTGCTGATCGCCGCCACCGACCCGGTCTCGGTGATCGCCTCGTTTAGGGAATTGGGATGCCTTCCGCGCGTGTCGATGGTCGTCGAGTCAGAGAGCCTCCTCAACGACGGGATTGCCGCGGTGGGCTTCGCGGTCCTCTCCGCGGTCGCGGTCGGAGCATCACCCGGCGTGGCCGACGTGATACCCGCCTTCCTGTGGAGCTTGGGCGGCGGCATCATCGTCGGCCTCGCTGTCAGCGCCGCCATCCTGATGATTGTCGGCCGCACCGAGGATCCGCTGGTCGAAATCACCCTGACGACGATCGCGGCGTATGGCTCGTTCCTGCTCGCCGAGCATTTCGGTGCATCGGGAATCATCAGCGCGCTTGCCGCGGGCCTGCTGGTGGGGAGTTTCGGCAATCGTTTCCTTTCCAAGGCGGGCCGCGACCGCGTGCGCTGGGCCTGGGACTTTTTCGCGTTCCTCGCCAACAGCATCGTGTTCATCCTGATCGGGATGAGCGTGGCGCATCAGCCGCTGCATTTGCTTGGCGCGGCGGCGCTGACCTCGATCCTGCTCGTGCTCGCC
>DASSIU010000170.1:0-2125 GCA_035691585.1 Sphingomicrobium sp.
GATCGGAGGCGTCTGGATAACCGACAGTTCGCGCAGCCCGCTCATCGCCATCTGCAGCGTGCGCGGGATCGGGGTCGCCGTCAGCGTAAGCACGTGGACATCGGCTCGAAGCGCCTTCAGCCGCTCCTTGTGGGCGACTCCAAAATGCTGCTCCTCGTCGACGATCACCAGGCCCAGGCGCTTGAAGTCGATGGTCTTGGCGAGGATCGCATGAGTACCGATGACAATGTCGGTCTTGCCGTCAGCAATGCCCTCTTTGGTCTTTTTCGCTTCCGCTGCCGGGACGAGCCGCGACAGCCGTCCGACGTTGAGCGGAAAGCCCTGCAGGCGTTCGACGAAATTCGTGTAATGCTGCCGGGCGAGCAACGTGGTGGGGCAGACCAGCGCGACCTGGCGTCCCGACATCGCCATCACGAAAGCTGCGCGCAGGGCGACTTCGGTCTTGCCGAAGCCGACGTCGCCGCAGACCAGCCGGTCCATCGGCTTTCCTGCTTCCAGGTCCTGAAGCACATCGCCGATGGCCCGGTCCTGATCGTCGGTTTCTTCATACGGGAAGCGATCGACGAACGCCGGGTAGCTGGAGTCGGGTTCCGCAATCACGCCGGGGCGGGTCGCGCGCATCGCCGCCACCTTGATAAGCTCGCCGGCGATTTCACGGATGCGTTCCTTCATCCGCGACTTGCGGCGTTGCCACGCCTCGCCGCCGAGGCTGTCAAGCGCGACGCCCTCGCTTTCGCTGCCGTAGCGGCTCAAGAGCTCGATGTTCTCGACAGGAACGTAGAGCTTGTCGCCGCGCGCATATTCGAGCGCCACGCAGTCGTGCGGCACCTTGCTGACGGGGATCTGGGTCAGGCCCTCGTACCGGCCGATGCCGTGATCGGCGTGCACCACGAGGTCACCAGGCGAGAGGGTCGCCAGCTCAGCGAGAAAAGCATCGGCGGCCTTGCGCTTCTTACGGCGCCGGACGAGGCGGTCGCCGAGCATATCCTGCTCGGTAAGGACAGCCACTTCGGGCGTGGTGAAGCCGTGGTCCAGCGGCAGCACGAGCAGCGCCGGCTGGGTCTTCGATCCCAAGGCATCCTGCCAGCTCTCGACCTGCTTCTGGGCCTTGAGACCATGCTCCTCGAGCAACCCGACGAGACGTTCTCGCGCACCGCGCGTGTAGCTCGCGAGGACGACTTTGTGTCCACTCTTGCGGAGTTCGGCGACGTGCCTTGCGACAGCCTCATAGACGTTGCCCTGCTGGGCGCGCTCGGGCGCGAAATCGCGGGCCGACTGCACTCCGAAGTCGATGACATGATCTGATTCGGGTTCGGGAAATGGCGAGGCGAGGTGGATCGGCCGCTCGGCCTCGATCGATTCCCATTCCGGCCTGGAAAGATACAGCAAATCGGGCTCAAGCGGGCGGTAGCTCCCGGCTGCGCCTTCGTTCGCTCGAACCCGATTTTGAAAATAATCCTCGATCGCTTCGCGCCGGCTATCCAGGGCCTGGTCCGCCGCGGAATCGCGGATGAACAGGTCGTTCTCGCCAAGATGGTCGAACAGGGTTCCAAGCCGCTCTTCGAGCAGTGGAAGCCAGTGTTCCATTCCGGCCATCCGGCGGCCTTCCGACAAGGCCTGATAGAGCGGGTCCCGCGTGGCAGTCGCGCCGAACTTCTCGCGATATCCTGAGCGAAAACGCTTGATGCTGTCGGCATCGAGCAATCCCTCGGACGCGGGCATCAGGGTGAAGGCGTCGGCTTTATCCGTCGATCGCTGGTCGGCGGGGTCGAATCGTCGGACGCTGTCGATCTCGTCACCGAAGAAGTCGAGCCGCAGCGCCAGTTCCTCTCCGGCCGGGAACAGGTCGATCAGCGATCCTCGGACCGCATATTCGCCATGCTCGGCAACGGTATCCGCCCGCTGATAACCGAGTGCGTTCAGCTGGGTGACGAGCGACTCGCGCTCGATCCGCTCACCCTGGGCGATGCGCCGAGTGAGCTGTCGAATTCGGAACGGCGTGAGCAGTCGCTGGGTAGCCGCGCTGGCAGTGGCCACGAGCAATTGCGGTTTGTCGTGCTTCGCTTGGAGCGCGCTGAGCGTTGCGAGCCGCTCCGCCATCACTCGGAGCGCCGGGGAAGCGCGG
>DASSIU010000171.1:0-7330 GCA_035691585.1 Sphingomicrobium sp.
CGATCATCATTATCGGCCCGAGTGAAGCTGTTCCCGTAACGCGACCAGATGGCCTGCTCGTCGGCAGCGTTCAGATCGGGCGATCGCCAGGCCTGCCGCGCGGCCTCCAGCGCTTCAGGCACTCGCGCCGTTGCGGCGTACGCCTCCGCGAGCCGTGCCCATCCGCTGCCTGTCTTGGGTTTGTCCGTGGCGAAAAAGGCGATGACGGTCGCTGGATTTTCGCCGGGCTGAATCGCCTTTTCGGCCCATCCGCGCATGCGGGTGGTGTCGGGCCAGTCGGGATTGGCGATGATGAAGCTCGCATAATCGGCGAAGCGATAGTTGCTGCTCTGCCGGAGCGCGCGCCACGTCTCGAGCGACGAAGCGACGCTTGGCGCGTAAGCGGCTGCGTAGCTACCCGGCGCGCTAAATTGCGCCGAGCTCGGCGGTGCGATGGCAAGCAGCACCGGGATGATCACAGCAGCGCGCCACATGCTGGACATTGTGCAGTCCCGCTCCTTATCAGGCCGTGAACACCGGCACGGCCCGTACTCAGGTCTCTCACTCTAACTCTCCTTTGAGGAGGCAAGTTCATGTTTTTCGGGTCGATTCCGGCGCTCATCACGCCATTTTCGGGCGGCCGTGTCGCCGAAGACACATTCGCCGACTTCGTCGAGTGGCAGATCGCCGAGGGCTCGAACGCGCTGGTCCCGTGCGGTACTACTGGCGAGGTCGCGACCCTGACCGCTGACGAGCACCGCCAGCTGATCGCTCACACCGTCGAGATCGCGAAGGGCAGGGTGCCCGTCATCGCGGGTACCGGGACCTACTCGACCGCGGCGTCGATCGAGCGAACTCGCGCGGCGGCCGATGTTGGCGCTGATGCCGTGTTGGCGGTCGTGCCCTATTACAACAAGCCGAGCCAGGCGGGGCTCGCCGCCCATTTCATCGCCATTGCCGACGCCTCGCCGCTGCCGATCGTTGTCTACAACGTGCCTTCGCGAACGGTCGCCGATATCTCCGTCGAGACCCTGGCCGAGATTGCGAAGCACCCGAAGATCGTCGCGGTGAAGGACGCCACCGGAAATCTGGGCCGGGTCTCTGACCAGCGGCTGAAATGCGGCGAAGGCTTCATCCAATTGTCCGGCAATGACGACATGGCGCTCGGATTCAACGCCATGGGGGGCGTCGGCTGCATCTCCGTAACCGCCAATGTTGCGCCGAAGCTTTGCTCGGACTTCCAGAAGGCCATGCGCGAGAATCGGTGGGATGAGGCGCTAGGGCTTCAGGATCGCCTCTACCCGCTCCACGCGGCCCTGTTCACCGACGCGTCGCCAGGGCCGACGAAATATGCGCTGACCCGGGTCCACCCCGGCTTTCCCGCCGAGCTCAGACTGCCGTTGGTCGAAGCATCCGACTCATCAAAACGCGCGGTCGATGCTGCATTGGAGCATGCAGGCCTTATCTAAGCCTCATGGCCAAGCCGCTCCCGCAACCATTCGACAAGCAGAAAGTCGTGGCCGAGAACCGGCGCGCGCGCTTCGATTATTTTGTCGAGGACCGGTTCGAGGCGGGCATTTTGCTCGCGGGGACGGAGGTGAAATCGCTTCGCCACGGCGAGGGCTCGATCGCCGAGGCCTATGCGGCGGTCGAAGGCGACGAAATCTGGCTGATCAACAGCCACATCCCGGAATATAGCCACGGCAACCGTCTTAATCACGAGCCTCGGCGGCCACGTAAATTATTGCTCAAGAACCGTGAGATAGCCAAACTGCATGGTGCCGTGGCGCGCCAGGGGCTGACGCTCGTCCCGCTGTCGATCTATTTCAACGGCAGCGGCCGGGCGAAGGTCGAGCTGGCGCTCGCTCGCGGCAAGAAGGTGCATGACAAGCGCGAGACGATGAAGGAGCGTGACTGGAAGCGGGAGCAGCAGCGGCTGCTGAGAAACCGTGGTTGAGGCGAGCCCCCCGGCTGGCCGCTTCCACTGGCTCACGCGTCATGTCCCGACGCGCGAGACCATTCACGAATATCGATTGCTTCGGCCGTTTGCCGAGCATCTTCGCCATCCCTCGCTGTGGAGGCTTAACCGGCGCTCGGTGCCTCGCGGAGTAGCCGTCGGCCTGTTCGTGGCGATCATCATCCCGTTCATGCACACCTTCATTGCCGCCCTGTTGGCGATTCCCGCGCGGGCCAACGTCGCGGTCGCGGCGCTTCTGACCCTCGTCGTCAATCCGCTGACGATCCCGTTGATGTATCTCGCGGCTTACCGCATTGGCTCATGGGAGCTGCACCACGATGCTAGCCTCGTGAATCCCGCAGATGCCGAGCGGTTCTCGGGGGAGCTCAGCCGGATGCTGTTCTGGATCCACCAGGCATCGGGCTCGATCGCTGTCGGCATTTTGACCATCGCCGTCGTTGCCGCCGTGATCGGCTATGGGGCATCGGCTCTTGGCTGGCGGTTCTGGTGCCGGAGCCGTTGGCAGCGGCGTCACAAGCGGACCTAACCGCTTTTGCCTTGACGGCTCGCCCGGACCTTGTCCAACGATAGGGAATCCGCTCGGAGGGCTTTGAGATGATTAGACTGTTTGCCTTCGCACTCGCATCGACCGCGCTCGCCGGAACCGCAATGCTTTCGCTTCCGGCAAGTCCCGCCACCGCGCAGGCCGCGGCTGCAGGCAAGCCGCAATATGGGACCTTCGGCTTCGACGTGGCCGGAATGGACCGCAGCGTCGCTCCCGGAGACCAATTCTACCAATATGCCAACGGTACCTGGGACAGGGACACGCCAATCCCTCCCGACAAGGCCACGTATGGAATGTTCAACGTCCTCGACGACTTGTCGCGGCTGCGGACACGCCAGATCATCGAGGAGCAGGCGAAGAACCCCGCGAGCAGGATCGGCAACGCCTATCTGAGCTTCATGGACACGGCAGCGGTCGAGGCGAAGGGCCTGGCGCCGTTCCAGCCCTGGCTTAACCAGATCCGCCACACGCAGTCGAAGGCGGCGCTTCCCGCGCTATACGCGGACGCAGAACGGCTCGGCATTGGCATTCCCTATCGAATGTTCGTCGGGCAGGATCGCAAGGCCTCCGATCAGTACATCCTGAACGTCAGCCAGGGCGGTCTCGGGATGCCCGATCGCGACTATTATCTTTCGAACGACCCCAAGCAGGTCGAGACGCGCAACAAGTATCTCCAGCATATGACCAATATGCTGACCCTCGCGGGTGAGCCGAACGCAGCATCTCGAGCGCAAGCCATCCTCGATCTCGAGACGAAGATCGCGCAGGTGCATTGGACCCGCGCGCAAAGCCGCGACGCGCTCAAGACTTACAACAAGATGTCCCTGGCCGAGGTACGCACCCTCGCACCGGGGTTTGACTTCCCTGCGCTGGTGAGCGCCGCCGGCGCCCGTGTCGATCATGTGATCGTCGCCCAGCCGAGTGCTTTCCAGGGCATTGCAGCAGCGATCGGAAACACGCCGCTTGGAGTGCTTCGCGACCAGCTGCTGGTACGCTCGCTCGACGCTTACGCGCCCTACCTGCCAAAGAAGTTCGACCAGGAGAATTTTGCGTTCGAGGGGACTGTCCTGAACGGCACTCCGCAGCAGGAGGAGCGATGGAAGCGGGGAGTCAGCTTCACGGTCCGCGCAATGGGCGATGATGTGAGCAAGCTCTACGTCGCGCGTTTCTTCCCGCCCGAGACCAAGGCGGCGGCGGACCAGCTCGTCCACAACCTGATCGGGGCGATGGGCCGCCGAATCGACAAGCTCGACTGGATGAGCTCGGAGACCAAGGCGAAGGCGCATGCCAAGCTCGCCGCCTTCACGCCCAAGATCGGGTACCCGTCGCAATGGCGCAACATGAGTGGGTTGGTGATCAACCGGAACGACCTGCTTGGCAATGCGATGCGTTCCGCGCGGTTCGAATATGCCTATCAGCTCGGCAAGCTCGGCGGTCCCATTCGCCGGTGGGAGTGGAGCATGACGCCCATGACCATCAACGCCTATTCCAACCCGACGATGGTCGAGATCGTCTTCCCGGCCGCGATCCTCCAGCCGCCTTTCTTCGATCCTAAGGCCGATCCTGCGGTGAACTATGGCGGTATCGGCGCGGTGATTGGCCACGAGATGAGCCATCAGTTCGACGACCAGGGGGCCAAGTACGACCTGCACGGCAATTTGGTCGACTGGTGGACGCCCGCCGACGCGAAGAATTTCCAGAGTCGGCTCGATCAGTACGAACGTCAGATCAACGCCTACGAACCGCTGCCCGGGATGCATGTGAACGGGAAGCTGACGATGGGCGAGAATGTCGCGGATCTCGCCGGCCTCACGGTGGCGCATGACGCTTATATTGCGTTCCTTAACGGAGTTACGCCGCCGACCATCGACGGGTTTACCGCCGACCAGCGCTTCTACCTCGGCTGGGCGCAGGTGACCCGCTGCAAGTTCCGCGAGCCCAACCTCCGGCAGCGGCTGCTGACCGACCCACACTCGCCATGGCCGATCCGCACTCTCGTCGTCCGCAACCTCGATCCCTGGTACTCGGCGTTCAACGTCCAGCCCGGGCAGAAACTGTACCTCGCGCCGGCGGATCGCGTGCGCATCTGGTAGGATCGCCAGCAGCTGATAACATGCGGGACAGCTGATGCTGTACCAGGAGCTGCCTCATATCGACTCCAGCCCGCTGGATGGCTGGTCGCGCTGGCTCGCGCCCATTTTGCTGGTTGCTGCCGCGCTCACCGCCGCCGCGCTCCTGCTGGCCGCGGGATTCGCGATCGTCGGCGGGGCCGCGTTAATCGCCGGGGCCGTCGCGGCGGTGTTCATGCTTCGCCGCGCGGAGGTTGCCCAACAACCAACGCTGCCCCTGACGACAAGTCCGGATTATTCGCTGGTTGGATCGGCGCTCGGGCTCAGCCGCGACCCCGTGGCGCTGACGGATGGCGATGGATCGCTGCTGGTCGTCAATACTTCCTGGCGCGACCGCTTCGCCGGCACTCCGCCGCTCGAAGTCGCGGCGGACGAAGAGGCCGAACGGGGGCTGAAACTGGCGCAATCGATGGCCTGGCGCGACGGTGCCGGCTGCGTTGCGGCGATCCGGACCAAGACCGGAACCAACCCGGTCGAGGTCGAACGCGTCGGAGGCAGGAGCGACCTGCTGCTGTGGCGTTTCCCTGCTTCGAGCCCGCCGGACCCGCTGTCCGCGGCCACGCGTCGGATTGATGGAGCTGCCGGGCAACGCATGAGCGCCTCGGGAGTACTCGCGGCAGTGGTCGACGCCAATGGCGCGGTTGTCGCGGCAAACCGCATCTTCTCGGAGCGTGCGCTCGGCGCCGGCCAGCTACTCGAGGGAAGTCGCTTCGCAGATCTGGTCGAGATAGGTGAAGACCAGCGGGCGCACCTTGTCCATGACGCCGAGGGCGGACCCCTTCGCGCAGTCCACATTCCGCTGGACTCGTCCGTTGAAGGCGGTGCGGGCACATTCCTCCTGTTTGACTCGACGGGCCCGGCATCGGTCGCGGACTCGTCCAACCTCCAGGCCCTGCTCGATGTGCTACCCGTGGGGCTCGCACTGGTCGATCGCGATGGGCGATTTCTCACCATGAACGCCGCTTTCCGACAGGCCGCCGGCCTGAAGGCTTCGGCATTGCCCGTTTATCCGGGCGACCTGGTCGTCAAGGAAGACAAGGGACCGGTCGCGGATGCTGTTCGGCGCAACTCGCGCGGGCCGGCCATGTCGGGCGATCTCGCGGTGCGCCTGGCTCACCAACCGGCGGACCCCGTCGCGCTGACCATCGCCGGCTTGCGCGGCCTCGGTGACGCAGCGGTGTTGCTTCTGCTCAAGGACAATAGCGAAGAAGCGAAGCTCAAGCGACAGGTCGCGCAGGCAACCAAGATGCAGGTCGTGGGCCAGTTGGCGGGGGGCGTCGCCCACGATTTTAACAATATCCTCACCGCGATTATCGGTCATTGCGACCTGATGCTGATGCGTCACACGCCGGGCGATAGCGATTATGACGACATCCAGCAGATCAAGTCCAATTCGAACCGCGCTGCCGGGCTAACTCGACAGCTTCTGGCCTTCTCGCGGCAGCAAACGCTGCGTCCACAGGTACTGCAGCTTCCCGATGTAGTCTCTGAGGTCTCGCATCTGCTCAAGCGTCTGTTGGGCGAAACGGTCGAGCTGGTCGTAAAGCACGGGCGCAATCTCGGACCCATCCGCGCCGATCCGGGCCAGCTCGAGCAGGTCATCGTCAACCTCGCGGTCAATGCGCGCGACGCGATGCAATCCAAGGGCGGGGGGACCCTCACGATTCAGACCTATTCGGTCAAAGCCGATCAGGTGGCGGAGCTCGGTTCCGATATTCTGCCGATTGCGGATTATAGCGCTCTATCAGTCACCGATACCGGCACCGGGATTCCTGCAAGCGTCCTGGGGAAGATCTTCGAACCGTTCTTCACCACCAAGGAGGTGGGCAAGGGAACGGGGCTCGGCCTCTCCACCGTCTATGGCATCGTCAAGCAGTCCGGGGGCTTCATCTTCGCGGATTCGAAGGTCGGGGAAGGCACCCGCTTCGTCATCTATCTGCCCGTACACCGCGAGGAAGCCGGCACCGCCAAGAGCCGCAAGACCGACAAGGCCAAGAAGGATGAGCTGTGGGGTAGTGGAACGGTGCTGCTGGTGGAGGACGAGCCCACGGTCCGAAGCGTTGCCGAGCGAGCGCTCACACGCCACGGCTATACCGTGATCACCGCGGAAAGCGGTGAAGATGCCCTGGCCGTCCTCGCGAAGAACGAGCCGATCGATCTCCTGATCAGCGATGTGGTGATGCCCGGCATGGATGGCCCAACGATGGTACGGGAGGCGCGGCAGAGCCGGCCGGAGCTCAAGATCCTCTTCATGTCCGGCTATGCCGAGGAGCAGCTCAGGAAGTCGATCGACATCGAGAATGTGAACTTCCTGCCCAAGCCATTCTCGGTAACCGAGCTTGCCGAGGCAGCCCGGCGCGCGGTGATGCCCAAATAGCCCGTTGCGCTTTCGCTCCGGCGCTTTATCCGTGCATCTCTGATGTCGGGGCACCGTTCCATCCTCATCGTTGAAGACGAGCCGCTGATTGCGATGATGCTCGAGGATTTTCTCGATTCTCTCGGGCACACGGTTCGGGGCACCTGTGACACCGTTGAATGCGCGCTCGACGAGATCGACAAGGGCGGCTTCGATCTTGCGATCCTCGACGTGAACCTGAAGGGCGAAAACGTCTGGCCAGTCGCGGCGAAGCTGCGCGAGCGGAAGGTTCCCTTCGTGATCGCCACGGGTGGCCACGTCGATCCGCCGCCGCCCGAGTTCAA
>DASSIU010000172.1:0-2194 GCA_035691585.1 Sphingomicrobium sp.
GCCGGTAAGCTTGCGCGGTTATGCGCTGAACGAAGCGCATGACCTGGACATCACGGTCGCGAACCTGTCCTACACCGGCTGCGAAATCCGCTGCGAGGAAGCGCTGACGCCCGGCGAGATCGTCGAGCTGCTGGTGGTGAAGCGCGGCGCCGTCCAGGCGGAAATCCGCTGGACGAATGACGAGCGCGCGGGCGCGCAGTTCCTGAACTAGGGCTCGTCGAAAGCGGCCAATGACACGTGCGATGAAACGGCCCGTACGATCCAGGCGGATAAAGCGGCTCGTCGGCGGCGTGGCTTTTTTCCTGCTCGGTGGAACGACCGCCGCGGCCTGGTCGCTCGCGCGTCAGCCGCAGCAAGCGAGGGCCGCCGCGCCATACGCCGCACCGACGGTCCAGGCCGACCGGATCGCGGTGCCGCAAGCGAGCCTCAGGCAGGCACTCGCGGCGGGGACGATCGACCGGCCGATCAAGACCATCCTCAATGTGCCGCAGCCGATGCGCTACGGCGACTTCGTGTGGAACGACCGCGGCATCCCCGCCGGTCCGACCTGGATCCGGGTCGATCTCAAGTCACAATTGGTGTCGGCCTTTCGCTCCGGTCACGAGATCGGGACTGCCGTGATTCTGTACGGCGGCGATGGTGTGCCCACGCCCACCGGCAAATTCCCGATCCTGGCGAAGTTCAAGGACCATCAGTCGGCCACCTACGACGCTGCAATGCCCTACACGCTGCGGCTAACCGGCGATGGCGTGTCCATCCACGCCAGCAATGTCCGCTGGGGCTATGCTACCCACGGCTGCATCGGCGTTCCGCAAGGCTTCGCCGAAAAGCTGTTCGCTGCCGCGTCGGTTGGCGATGAAGTGCTGATCGTGGACGGCAAAAGCGCCTGACCGCGACCCCCTGAAATGCCGAGACTGTAGCTTAGGCCGGCTGGCCGATCGGCCGCCTGGCGCGACGTCGCATCCGCCAGCCGATAAATCCGAAACCGAGCAGCATCGTTGCCCAGGTCCCCGGTTCGGGAACGGCCGACGGTCCGGTGATGACCTGGCGAGGCTGGGTGGTCGGGAAAGTCACCGGCCCTCCACCTCCTCCGCCCGGCGGCATAACGCCGCCACCACCGCCGCCGCCGCCGCCGCCGCCACCACCAATAATTGTCTGAAGCGGAGTCGGTGAACTGATCGCGCTGAGAGGGAGCGGCTGCTCGAGGCTGACCGGCGCCAACGGTTGCGACGTCAGTAGCTGCGCAAGCTCGACCATCTGGTTGCTCGGCTGACGATGAACCGCTGCGGGACCGACACGGTGCTTGGCGAGCGCCCTCGCCCGCTTGGTCTTGGTCAGCTGCGCCTCGGTGCGCTCGCCCGGCGACCGGGCGTCGAGAAGATCGGTTAGGCTCTTCGCCTGGCTGACAGCCGCATGGGCGAGGTCCGAGCCGGTCACTCCGGTGACGAAGAATGTGCCCGCCCCAGCCAAGGCAACCGCGAGAACACCGACCAGCGCGGTGCGCCGCCGACGCGCGCGCATCGCCGCGCGCGCCTTGCGCGACCGACGAATGGCCCGTGCGACGTCTCGCTGATGCTTGTCACCATGCATAGTCCAGCCACTGATCGCTGAGCGCGGATTCTAATCAAGGTTAAGGTCCACACCGCCTCATTTTGGGTCAGCCGATTTGCCGCTGTTGAGATGTTCGGCCTGGTCAACGAGCAGGTAACCAAGGGACCGCCCGCATTCGCAACGGCGGCCCGAAGTGGGCAGGAAAAGGAGTTGCGAATGCGTGACTTCGGAATCGTGGCGTTGCTGAGCGTGATCGCGACGGCGGCGGCACCGACAACGCCGGCGGCGAGGATCCAAAGCTATGCGACCGCCAAATCGGCGGTGCAGTTCGCGAGCTGTTACGAGCATGCGAGCCGACAGCGCGAGGGGCTGTGGTTCGTCGCCGATCGTCGCGGCGGCGGAGCGCTCTCGAACCTCGGCGCGCCGACGGTTCGCCAGCCCTATTTCATCCAGATCAGCGACCGAGGAGGCCGGCGGGAGATTGTCCTCCGCAATGCAGCTCCCAACGGTCCCGAAGCATGGGGGGTAAGCCAATGCATATGACCAACGACATCCCCGAACGCCGATTGCTGCGAATCCGCGGTCGGGCACGGGCCGGCAGCGAAAAGCCGGTGCCTCCAAAGGTCCAGGCCTATTTGCGCGG
>DASSIU010000173.1:0-10784 GCA_035691585.1 Sphingomicrobium sp.
AGCTGCGGCGCGAGTTCGTTCGCGAAGCTGGTCGCCTTGATGCATGCGATCTCCTGCCCAGCAAAGGTGCGCGACATGAGCTTTGGAACGGCAGCAACATAGCGCCCACGCACCTCCGTCGGGCTCAGCGCGATGTCCCGCAGCAGCCTCGGCTCGCGGATAGCGAGGACGTCGTGAAGCTCGCCCAGGAGGCGCGAGACCAAGGTGGAGCCGACATGGCCGATATGGAAAATCCATCGGGCATCCGTTCGGAGATCGCCGTCGACGGCGGTTTCAACGTCCGGCCAAGGAACGACCTGAGCATCTACCGGAGTCTGCATCAGCCGGTCGTCGAGGAAACTCGCGGCGCGGTAGCTGTCCCGGTCCATGGCGACCAGGCGCACCATGCCCGCGCCGGGATCAAGGGCCTGCGCGAGCCAGGTTGCGTCACGCGCGATCTCATCGGGGCCGGGGGCGCTGGACATGCCGCCCCTTAGCCTTGCAAGGGGGCCGCGATAAAGCACCGGGCGTTCGTTGGAGAGTTTCGGCGGAATGAGCGAGGCAACGACCCATTACTGGAGCGCTTCCGACGGGGTCGAGCTCGCCTATCACGAGCTGGGATCGGGACGACCGGTGGTGCTGCTCCACGGCCTGTTCTCCGACGCGCAGACCAACTGGATCAAGTTCGGGACAGCAGCGCGGGTCGCAGCCCGCGGCTTCCGAGTGATCATGCCTGATCTTCGTGCACATGGACTAAGCGGACGTTCGCATGAGCCAGACCAATACCCGACCGGTATCTTGGCGCGCGACTTGCGCGAGCTGGTTGCCTTCCTCGGCCTGACGGAATTCGATCTTGGCGGCTTTTCGCTCGGGGCGCGGACCACGGTCGAGGGCGTGGGCGAGGGGCTTCGGCCGCGACGGGCGATTCTCGGCGGCGCGGGTCTCGAGGGCCTGCAAAATTGGGAGCGCCGCAAGCATTTCTTCCTCGACGCCATCGATCTGTTAGACCGAGTGCCGCGCGGCGACCCGCACTGGCTCTCGATCCAGTTCATGAAAAGCCAGAAGATCGACCGGATCGCCGCCGGACTGCTGCTGCAGAGCTTCGCCGACACGTTCATGGATTGGCTCGAGGCGTTCACGATGCCGACGATGGTCATCTGCGGTTCCGAGGATGACGACAATGGCTCGGGGAAGGAGTTGGCGGCTGTCCTCCCCAATGCCGTGTTCCGCGAGGTCCCCGGGACCCACATGAGTTCCGTCACCAAAGCCGAGTTCGGCGCTGCGATCGCCGAATTTCTCAGCGCATGAAAAAGGGAGCGCCAGCGTGGCGCTCCCTTCATCGAGTGCGGCGACGATTATTCCTGGGTCACGGCCGTAGACTGGGCGCGGCCTCGCCCGCTTGCCGAGCTTCTCGATCCGCCACCGCCGCTGGTGCGACCGAGGCTGGCATTGCCGCCGCCGGTTTCGCTCATGCCCTGCTGGCTGCTCGTCGAGCTGCGCAGCCCGGATTGATTGGTGGTCAGTCCGCCGGTGTCCTCGCCGTTCGACGAGCCGCTGTCGCCCGACGCGATGCTTTGGGTCCATTCGCCAATCTGTTCGCTGAGACTCGACAGCTGGTTGCTGATCTGGCTCCGCTTCGACCACAGGAACAGGCCCGCGGCCGCAGCTCCGGCGGCAGCGGCCGCCGCTGCGACGGGCCGGTCGCGTACCATGTCCATCATACCCCAGTCGCTATACTGGTTGTGGCCACTGGGGTTGTTGTTCCGGCCGCCGCGACTGTTGCTTCTCGGCATTGAATCCTCCTCTGACAAAAATGTTTCGCTCTCAAAGCAATCAAACGATTGAGAACGCCCGCTGTTCGCCGCAATGCGACGAACAGCGCCGAGGAGTGTCGGGTCAGCGGCGAAAGGTCAGGCGGTCGCGAGCTGGTCGAGCATGTTTTCGGCGCTGGATGCCCGATATTCGCCAGGTTGCTCGACATTCAGCTGTTCGACGACCCCGTCGTTGACGATCATCGAGTAGCGCTGCGAACGCTTTCCCATGCCGAACTTGCTGCCGTCGAAGGTCAGCCCGACGGCGTCGGAGAAGGCGCCGTTGCCGTCGGCGAGCATGGTGATGTCTTCCGAGCCGTCCTGCTTGTTCCAGGCGCCCATCACGAAGGGATCATTGACCGAAATGCAGGCGATCTCGTCGATGCCCTGGCCTTTGAGCTCGCTCGCCTTGTCGACGTAAGAAGGCAGGTGCCGAGCCGAGCAGGTCGGAGTGAATGCTCCGGGGACGGCGAACAGCGCGACGCGCTTGCCGGAGAAGAATTCACCGCTGGTCGTGGGCTTCGGCCCGTCGGAAGTTGCAATCGACAGCGGGACGTCGGGTAAACGGTCACCGACCTGGATAGTCATCTTGGAAGCTCCTTCGCGTAACGGATGAAGCGCGACTTAGGCTCGCCGTATGACTGTCTCAAGCCTTGCCCGCCGCTTCAGTGCGTCCCATTGTCGAAATCATGGCGGAGCAGCCGAGTTTTCTGTCCGGCAAGCTGTTGCTGGCGATGCCGGGAATGTCCGATCCTCGCTTCGAGCGTGCGGTGATCGCGATGTGCGCTCACGACGAGAATGGTGCGGTGGGAATCGGCATCGGACACAAGCGGGCGGGAATCACCTTCCGCGGACTCCTGCGTCAGCTTGAGATCGATCCCGCCGAGGCACCGGACTGCGCGGTCCACCACGGCGGACCGGTCGAGCCGGGGCGGGGATTTGTGCTTCATTCGAACGACTGGGGCGGGCAGGATACGCTTCACGTCAACGACGCGAATGGGGAGCTGTTCGCAATGACCGGCACCATCGATGTGCTGCGCGCGATCGCCGAGGGGCGCGGGCCGAAGCGCTGGATCGTGGCGCTCGGTTATGCCGGTTGGGGCGAGGGTCAGCTGGACGAGGAAATGACCCGGCACGGCTGGTTCGCCGCGCGTGCCGACACCGCGATCCTGTTCGACAAGCCGACCGACGAGCGTTGGGGAGCATCGTTCAAGGCGGCGGGCATCGATCCGCGGCTGCTCGCCAGCGAAACCGGAGCTGCCTGAGGGAAAGCAATCCGCGCCACGCGCGTTCGGCGCTCATGCGTGATGGACATGGAGCCAAGCAGGAATCGCTGCTGCAGGGCTTTTTCTCGAGCTGGCGTGGCTGGCTGCTTGCCGCTTTGCTGGTCGGCGGGGTGGTACTGGCGGCCCTGCATTGGGGCGACGTCAAGCGGTTCGGCAAGCTACTGACCGAGGCCAGGCCGACGTGGCTGCTGGTTGCGGCCGGGCTGCAGCTGGCGACCTATCTCGGCCTCGCCGTTCAATGGTGGGTCGCGCTCCGCCGTGGTCACACGCCGGAGAGTGTTCGAGATCTCTTCCGGTTGACCTTCGCCAAGCATTTCGCCGACCAGGTCGTGCCCACCGCCGGGGTCAGCGGCAATGTGTTGCTGGTCGACCGCCTCGTCAGCCTTGGCGTTCCCCGCCCCAATGCCGTTGCCGCGCTGCTCCTTCAGATCATCGCTTATTATTTTTCCTATGCGCTCGGGGCTTTGTGGGTGCTCGTCGTGTTGTGGTGGAAGAGCCGCACCAGCGTCCTGCTGACGTCGGCGGTCGTGGCGTTCCTCCTCGTCGCTGCGGGCATTCCGGCCCTCGTGCTGTGGTTGCACCGGCGTGGGCAGGGGCGACCGCCCAAGTGGATTGCGCGCTGGTCGAAGGCGAAGCGCTTTTTCGAGCTGATCGGCGAGGCGCCGCGCGAGCTGGTACGGGACCCCTGGCTGATCGGCACCGTGACCCTCCTCAATCTGCTGGTGTTCGTCGCCGACGCGGCGACGATGCAGGTGTGCCTCTTGGCCCTCAACGTCCACGCGCCGCTTAGCGCCGGCTACGTCGCCTTCATGATGGCCTCGATCGCGGTCATCCTTGGACCCGTGCCGATGGGCCTTGGATCGTTCGAGGCCGTGAGCATCGCCATGCTGCGATTGTTCGGGGTGCCGTTCGAAGCCGCGCTTTCGGCGACCTTGCTGTTCCGCGGCTTCACCCTGTGGCTGCCGCTACTTCCCGGCGGCTTGCTCCTCCGCAAGGCATTGAACCCCGCCAGGGTCTAGTCGTAGCCGAGCAGTTCCCGCAGGCCAGGCGCGACCATCTCCACCATTTTCTTCTGCATGTCGGGCAACTCGGGCGGAAACTCGACGGACACTCCGGTCAGATTCTCCCGCGCCGTGCCGCTCTGCTTCCGATCGGAGCCAACGCGCACGCGCTCGCGCCAGTCGTCAGGCCGCTCGATTCCACAGGCTGTCAGGAGTTCGGCGAAGAAGCGGTCGGCCGCCTCGCTGTCGAGGTCCTTCACCGCGGCGACCAGCTCCTCGTAGCGCACCAGGTGGACACCGGTGCCAAGCCAGGCGACGGCGTTATAGACGAACGTGGAGGCGAGGGGCACGGCCTTCTCGTGGATTCCGAAGATCATCATGTTGAGCAGCGCATCGACGGAGAGCGTGCCCTCCTTGAGGATTTCGAAACCTCCGAATTCATCGCTGAGGAAGAACCGCGCCCGGGCAATGACCCAATCGTATGGGTCTCGAACCAGCAGGATCTGCCGTACCCTGCCGACCGCTACCGCCGAATAATCGTTGAACATCAGGTGACCCCAGCTGAGCAGGTGGCGAGGGTCGGAAAAGGCGGCGAGGTGCCGCTCGATGATCTGCGCCTGGATGAACTGGGTGGTGTAGTGCTGGTCTACGGGCACGAACATCCGAATGATATTTCGCAGCAGATGACTTCCGGATTTCGGCACGCTGTTGAGGAACAGCGACTGACGGAGGGGACGCTGCTCGAAACGACGATTCTCGTCGTCCAGCGTATCCTGTTTCAATTTCACTCCGACTGCTACCATTGAGGCATTCCCAACTTTGAACTTCGTGCCCGTCATTCTTAGGGACCGACCGCCGACGCCTCAAGTAAGCCAGCCCCAAAGTGACATATAAAGAATTCTTTATATTTGCCTTTCGGAGCTGGCGCGGCTAACGGCTGCGGCGACCCGCGCTGATGACAGCGCACATCATTCATTTGGAGATTCTCGACGTGGCGACGCAGGCTGAAACCCGTTTCAACGACTTTGTCGTGAAGGACCTCGGCCTCGCCGATTTCGGTCGCAAGGAGATCGAGATCGCCGAGACGGAGATGCCCGGCCTCATGGCACTCCGCGAGGAGTTCGGCGCCTCCAAGCCCCTCAAAGGCGCGCGGATCACCGGTTCGCTCCACATGACCATCCAGACCGCGGTGCTGATCGAAACCTTGGTCGACCTCGGCGCGGAAGTCCGCTGGGCGTCGTGCAATATCTTTTCCACGCAAGACCATGCCGCCGCCGCGATCGCCGCGCGGAACATCCCGGTGTTCGCGATCAAGGGCGAGACGCTCGAGGATTATTGGGACTATGTCGTTCGCATCTTCGACTGGGGCCGCGATACCACCTGCAACATGATCCTCGACGATGGCGGCGACGCGACCATGTTCGCGCTGTGGGGCTATCGCGTGGAAAAAGGCGAGGAGCTGTTTACGCCTTCGAACGAGGAAGAGGAAATCTTCGTCGCGACGCTCAAGCGCTTCCTCGCCGAACGTCCCGGCTATCTCACCCGCACGGTCGAGACGATCAAGGGCGTCTCGGAAGAGACCACCACCGGCGTCCACCGGCTTTACGAGCTCGCCAAGCAGGGCAAGCTCCCATTCCCGGCGATCAACGTCAACGATAGCGTCACCAAGTCGAAGTTCGACAACCTCTACGGCTGCAAGGAGAGCCTGGTTGACGCCATCCGCCGCGCCACTGACGTGATGCTTGCCGGCAAGGTCGCCTGCGTCGCCGGCTACGGGGACGTCGGCAAGGGCTCTGCGGCCTCGCTCCGCAACGGCGGCGCCCGCGTACTGGTGACCGAAATCGACCCGATCTGCGCGCTTCAGGCCGCGATGGAGGGCTATGAGGTCGTGACGATGGAGGAGGCGACGAAGCGCGCCGACATCTTCGTCACCGCGACCGGCAATATGGACGTGATCACCGTCGATCACATGCGCGCGATGAAGAACATGGCGATCGTCTGCAATATCGGCCATTTCGACAGCGAGATTCAGATCGGTGCGCTGGCCAACATGAAGTGGACCGAGATCAAGCCCCAGGTCGACGAGGTTGAATTCCCAGACGGCAAGAAGATCATCGTTTTGGCGAAGGGCCGCCTCGTGAACCTCGGCTGCGCGACCGGCCACCCGAGCTTCGTCATGAGCTCGAGCTTCACCAACCAGGTGCTGGCGCAGATCGAGCTCTACACCAAGGGCAACGACTATAAGAACGAGGTCTATGTCCTCCCCAAGCACCTCGACGAGAAGGTCGCCCGCCTCCACCTCGACAAGCTCGGGGTGAAGCTGACCAGGCTCAACGACAAACAGGCGAACTACATCGGCGTGTCCACCGAAGGCCCCTTCAAGCCGGACCACTACCGCTACTAATTCGCCGCCGATTCAAGCTCCAACCGTCGGGCGAAGCCTGTGCGCGATGCAGTTGAGTCACACAGCCGACTCTGGCGGACATGAATGTTGCATTAAGGTGACACGAGCCAGTGAATCGTTTTTTTGAAGGCCCATAAGGAGTTTCAATTTCACTGTCGTTCCAGCACCAACGTCTTCGGGAAATTCACCTGATCCTGGGGACGAGGGATTTATGCGTCGATTTAATCCATTCATTCTGTCTACGGTTTCGCTCGCGGCGATCGCCGCAACGCCAGCTTACGCACAGGTCGGTCAGACCAAGTCCGACCAATCGCCGCCGCAGGCGCTGCATAGTGAGCAGGAGATTAAATCGGGCGTCGCGGCGCCGTCGTGCCAGGTTCCCGCTGGAACGCCGCTTCCGCCTGCCTGCACGGCAGCCGGGAATGAGGCGATCACCGTCACCGGTTCGCGCATTCGCCGTCCGAACCTCGAATCCCCTCTGCCGGTGACCTCGGTCGGCGGTGAAGAATTCTTCCAGACCGGCGACATCTCGGTTGGCGACAAACTTGCCGAGCTGCCCTCGATCGCCAGCACCTTCACGCAGGCCAACTCGACCCGATTCCTCGGCACCGAAGGTCTAAACCTGCTTGATCTTCGCGGTCTCGGTACCGCTCGCACTTTGGTGCTCGTCAACGGCCGCCGACATGTCGGCGGCGACGTTCTCAACACCGGCGTCAGCACCGACGTGAACACCATTCCGACCGACCTCATCGATCGCGTCGACGTCGTGACCGGCGGCAACTCTGCGGTGTACGGTTCGGACGCAATCGCGGGTGTCGTCAACTTCGTGCTCAAGGACCATTATCAGGGCCTTCAGCTGCGCGGCCAGGGCGGTCTCAGCACCTACGGCGATGCGGGCTCCTATTTCATCAGCGGCCTTGCGGGCAAAAACTTCGCTGACGGCCGTGGCAATATTGCCGTCAACGTTGAATATGCGCGTCGCGACCAGGCCTGGGGCGATCAGCGGCCATGGTTCCGCCGAGTCTTGGCGACGGTCGATTCTGACCTGCGGTGCACCGGCACCAATCCCAAAACGGGCCTTCCGACACCAACAGGTTGCGATCCCCGGGTAAACGCCCAGGGCAGCGACGGCATTCCGGACCACATCCTGAATCCTGATTTCCGCTCAGTCACGTTCAGCAATACGGGAACGGTGCTCTTCGGGCCCGGAAGCCCGGTTGGCTCAACTGCATTCAACAACTTCAATTGCGGCATTCCTCCCTTTGGGTCTGGTGTCGCCGGCAACAACACCCGGACGCCGTATAACTGTCCCTTCATTTTCGAGCCGAACGGCAATCTTATTCCGGTGACCGGTCAGCGCATCGGTATCGGGCCGAATGGCCAGTTCATCGGCGGCAATGGCGAAGGCTTCTTCGACGATCACCAGATCCAGGTCACGCCGCAGCTAAACCGTTACAACGTTAGCGCAGTCGGTCACTTCGAGATCACTCCGGCGGTCGTGCCTTTCTTCGAAGGGACGTTCTCGCGGACTGACAGCTCGGGCACGGGCGCGAACGGGCCGGCCTTCATCAACGGTACGGCGCTGGGCGATCTTTTCGGATTCTTCACTGGCCCGCCCTTTGGTTTTTCGCCAGCTATACCGGGCGCACGGAATCGAGAGCAGATCCGGCTCGACAACCCGTTCATGACCCAGCAGGCACATGACACGATCTGCAACATCCGCGTTTTGCGCGGCAATAGCCCATGTACCGGTTCGACGTCGTTCAGTATCGATGAAACTCTGCTTGGTCTCGGCGTTCGCACGGAGGACGCGCGGCGCGATACGCTTCGGCTCGTTGGCGGTATCCGCGGCGACATCGGCAGCAGCTGGAACTATGAAGTGTCGGTCAACTATGGCCAGTTGAAGGAAACGACGAAGATTCTCGGCAACCTCGATACGCAGCGCATGCTGCTGGCGATGGATGCCGTACGTGATCCGGCCACCGGCAAGATCGTCTGCCGTTCGCAGATCGACCCGAATGCTGCATTCGGTGGAACGACGTTCGCCTATTCCTATTATTATGGAAACGACGGCATCCACACGTTCGACCCGAACTTCAAGCAGCGCTTGCAGCAGGACGTTAACGCCTGCGTTCCGGTCAATGTGATGGGCGGTCAGTTCACGGACGCCCAGAAGGCATACCTGCTGCGCAACACGATTGCGCGCGGCAGCACCCAGCAGTTTGATGCGACCGCCTTCATCTCGGGCGATACATCGAGCTTCTTCAACCTGCCGGGCGGTCCGATCGGCGTCGTCCTTGGCGCCGAATATCGGACCGACAACCTCCATTACCAGCAGGACGCGCAGGTCCAGCTTGGCTACACCTTCTACAACTCAATCCCGACTTTCTCGGCACCGAAGGCGAAGGTGAAGGAGGCATTCGGCGAAATCCGGATCCCGATCATCAAGGATCGGCCGGCCCTTCAGGAGCTCGAGGTGGACGGCGCCGCGCGCGTGTCCGATTATACTCTCGGAAACACCGGCACTGTCTGGGCTTATAACGCGAACGTCATTTATTCGCCGATCAAGGGCTTGCGTCTGCGCGGCAATATCGCTCGCGCCGTCCGAGCGCCGAACCAGGGCGAGCTGTTCACGCCCTTCGGTCAGAATTTCTCGCTGATCGGCGATCCTTGCGACGTGAATAACATCGGTAGCGGAACGGCGAATCGCGCAGCGAATTGCGTGGCATCAGGAGTGCCCGCCGGGACGCAGCTCCAGTATCTCGACTCGCTTCCGTTCAAGAGCGGCGGCAATTCAGCGCTGCAGGCCGAGGTTTCGAACAGCATCACAGTCGGTGGCGTGTTCCAGCCGGTCTTCTTGCCCGGCTTCTCCGCGACGATCGATTATTACGATATCAAGGTGAAGAAGGCGATTTCAGGCCTCAGCGCGCAATTTATCGTCAATCAGTGCGTCGACTTGGCCTCTATCAACAACGTGTTCTGCAGCTTCTTCAAGCGCGCGTCTGGCACGCAACTCGGGCATGACTCGCTGCCGTTCGCTATCCTCGACAATTCGCTGCACGTGACGCCGTTCAACTTCGCCAAATTGCGGGCGCGCGGCCTCGACATGGAGTTCGCCTATCGGCACAACTTCAGCCGCATCGGCCGGCTCGATACCAAGCTGACCTGGACCCATGCCCTGGAGCTGACCCAGAATACGGATCCGGCGCATCCCGACTTCGAGGATCAGCTATTGAACGAGTTGGGCAATCCGAAGGATGCGTTCAACTGGAACACGTCTCTCCAGCATGGGCGGTTCACGCTCGGCTATCAGATGCGATACATCGGGCCGATGGTCACCAGCACGTTCGAAAGCTTCTTCCCGTTCCCGGCTGGTTGCACGTCCGGCGGTTGCCCGCCGTTCAATACGGACGTGAATGACAAGACCTTCTATCCCGCCAAGTTCTACCACGACGTTCGTCTCGGGATTGACGTCGGGCCGAAGTACAACTTCTACATGGGCGTCGATAACCTCACCAATGTCCAGCCACCTTATGGGTTGAGCGGGCTGGGTGGTGGAAGTGCCATCTACGATGACATCGGGCGCTTCTATTACGCGGGGGTTGTCGCCAAGTTCTAAGGTCAAAGTTGATTATTGAAGGGGTCGGAGCAAGTCGCTCTGGCCCCTTTTTTTGTCCGGGTCGGAATGGGCCTTCAGTTTGATGGCGTTCGGTGCCTATGCTGCGCGCCATGCACTGGGGGGCAGTGAGCAGGCGGGTTCGCACATGGTGACCGCGATCGTGGCGCTCGCGCTGCTGTGGCTCGCAATCGCGGTTGGCATCGCGGTCATCGCTGCGCGCCGCTTGCGTCTTGCGCAACAGGTGCTCGACGCGGCGCAAGGGAATGCAAGGCTGCTCGAGGTGATGCCGGCGCGTCCGTTGCTCGTCCGCGCCGGCCAGCGCATCGAGGCGGATGCGCAACTCCTTCGGGAACTTGGGCTCAAGGGAAGTCCGGACACGCTGTCAGGGCTCACCGGCAAGGACAGCGGGATCGCCCCCGATGACCTGGAAGCGCTTATCGGCGACATCGAAACCGCTCGGGCGTCCGCCGGACGAGTTTCGCGCAAGGTCCGTGCGCTCGGCTCTGCGCGCGTGTTCGATGTTCGCGGCGGCGCGGCGCCGGCCGGCGAGGAGCCCGGCACACTCCTCCTCTGGTTCGTCGACATGAGCGCGGGCGAGGAAGATCGCGCGAGGCTGGCGATCCGGCTGCGCCAGACCGAAGCGGCGCTCGGCTCGCTCACTCACCTCATCGAGGCCGCGCCGTT
>DASSIU010000174.1:0-3456 GCA_035691585.1 Sphingomicrobium sp.
CGATCCGCAACGCCGCGCGTGAGGCGCTGAGGAAGGTCGTATGAACGCGCCCGCCCGCATCAACTCGGCGCTGAACGTCCGCGAGCAATTTCCGGCGATCGAGAACTGGCATTATCTCGACAGCGCCGCGACCGCGCAGAAACCGCAGGCGGTGATCGACGCCATCACCCAAGCCTATTCGCGCGATTACGCCACCGTTCACCGCGGCGTGTACGAGCGTTCCACCGCAATGACCGACGCCTATGAGGGCGCCCGCGCCGCCGCGTCGAACCTCATCGGCGGGCAGTCGAACGAGCTCATTTTCACGCGCGGCGCGACCGAGGCGATCAACCTCGTCGCCCGCACGCTTCCGAAGGAGGGCCGCAACCGAGTGCTGCTCTCGAACCTCGAGCACCACAGCAACATCGTTCCCTGGCAGCTTGCCGGATATGAAATCGATGCAGTCCCGCTCACTCGCGAGGGACAGATCGACCTCGACGCGGCGGAGAAGATGCTCACCGAGGAGCATCGCGTTGTCGCTTTTGCTCACGTCTCCAACGTGCTCGGCTCCATTCTCGACGCGGAGCGCGCGGCGCAGATCGCCCATTCGAAAGGCGCGCTGCTACTTCTCGACGGCTGCCAGGCGGTGCCTCGACTGCCGGTCGATGTCGCGGCGATCGGCGCCGATTTCTACGCTTATTCAGCGCACAAGCTCTACGGGCCGACCGGCATCGGTTGTCTGTGGGGCCGCGCCGAGCTGTTGCAGGGACTGCCGCCGTGGCAGGGCGGCGGGTCGATGATCGATCGCGTCACCTTCGAGAAGACGACGTACCTCGATGCGCCCGCCCGGTTCGAGGCGGGCACCCCCCACATCGTCGGCGCGGTCGGGCTGCACGCCGCCGTGAATTGGGTCGAGAGGCTCAGCCTCGATGCGATCCATGCGCATGAATGCGCGCTCGTGGCCGAAGCCCGCGAAGCGCTGCGGAGTATCGATGGCGTGACCTTGTATGGCCCCGAAGACTCCGCCGGAATCGTCAGCTTCAACGTCGACGGGGTGCATGCGCACGACACCGCCACCATATTGGATGATGCGGCCGTCGCGGTCCGCGCCGGGCACCATTGCGCGCAGCCGCTGATGGACTGGCTCGGAGTCCCCGCGACCGCTCGTGCGAGCTTCGCGGCGCACAGCGACAGCTCGGACATTCAGGCGTTGGTGCGCGGGATCGAGCAGGTGAAGCGGATCTTTTCGGCATGAATCGCGAAAAGAAGATCGAGACCGAAGAAGTCGACGCGATGCGCCCGCCTCCCCGAGCGCGCGTCAGCGAGACCTTCGAGCGCAAGCGAGACTATCTCGCGGGCTTCTTGGCCGGCGACGACACTGACGAGCCGAAAGGCGGTGCGGGAAGCGACCTCCAGGCGAGCGTCGTCGAAGTGCTGAAGTCGATCTACGACCCCGAAATCCCGGTCGACATCTACGAACTCGGCCTCATCTATGGTGCCGACATCAGCGAGGACGGCGACGCGACCATCACCATGACCCTGACCACGCCGCATTGTCCGGTTGCCGAATCCATGCCGGGCGAAGTCGAGCTCCGGGTGCTGTCGGTGCCGGGTATCCGCGACGCAGTCGTCAACCTCGTCTGGGATCCGCCGTGGGACCCGTCGAAGATGAGCGACGAGGCTCGCCTCGAGTTGGGAATGCTATGAACAAGGAAACGAAACTCCGCGCGCGTCCGGCCGCGATTACGCTAACGCCCAAGGCCGAAGCACGCATCGCGGAGCTGATGGCCAAAGCGCCCGAAGGCACGGTCGGAGTTAAGCTATCGACTCCGCGTCGCGGCTGCTCGGGCCTTGCTTACTCGGTTGACTATGTGACCGAGGAGCAGAGATTCGACGAAAAGATCGAGACTCCCGCGGGCAATTTCTATGTCGATGGCGCGTCGGTTCTCTACCTCATCGGCTCGACAATGGATTGGCGAGAGGATGATTTCGCCGCCGGCTTCGTGTTCGACAACCCGAACGCCAGGGGAGCGTGCGGCTGCGGAGAAAGCTTCACCGTCTAGCGGAAGGGTGGTAGATCGCGGCCGCGAAAGGAGGCGTGCAATGCTCCTCTTCACCGTCGCTTTGTTTGCAGCGTCGGCAGCCGCCGAGCCCGCTCGCGACATGCCGGTCGTCAATCCCGCTCCCCAGGGAGCGCTCTGTCCGGAAACGCCCATGTCGCTCGCCCGCAAGATGGGCAAGCGGCCGCCCCGGGCGATCCCGCTGAACAAGCTTCCGAAAGGACAGGCCTTCATGGCCGTGGACCGCCGCGTCGACGGTTGCCCTGCGCCGATGACGATGACCGAATACCGCGGCGGCGGTCGACGCTAAAGCCTAGAAGCCGAGACTGAGCCGGATCGCTGCACCCGCATCGTCATAGGCGCTGGCGATATGTCCTGGCTGGCGACGATAGAAGAAATTGCCGCCGAGCCAGGCCTTGCCGCCGAGCAGCGTCGAGCCATAGCTCAACTCAGCGTCGACCTCGCGGCCGCTCGGCGTCAGCGACATCTGGCTCAAGCTATCGGTCGCGGTTTGAGTGACATAATCATAGGACGTCGGGAGCATCATCGCGAAACCGCCGTGCTCGATCCGCAGCGGCTGCGCGAGGCGGAATCCAATCGCGTCGTGGTTGGTGAGCAGCCCGACCTTGGCAAGGTCGAATGCGTACGCCGCAGTCTGGAATTTGCCGCCTGAGAAGTCGGTCCAGCCGCGCCGTGCACTCAGCGTGCTGGTCCAGCCGCCACCGAAGTCGTGCCGCGCCTCGGCGTCGATGAAGGTCGTCGTCGCACCCCCGCCGCCAAGCAGCGGCGACAGCCGGCCGCCGAGCAGCGATTGCTTTTCGTCGAGCCGGCTGAGACCCAGCGACAGCCAGTTCCGGCCCAGTGTCTCGTCAACCGACACCGTGGACAGGCGATATGGAGAACCGGTCGCGCTGGTCTTCACTTCCTGCCACACGTCGCCCGTTTCTCCGGATACCGTGACTCCCGTGCGACCGAACTGGTGGCGAACGGCCATGCTGCCGTGGCGCTTGGCGGCAAAGCCTGGGGTTCCCGCAATGTCGTTGGCGATCAGGAAGGCGCCCAAGTCCGCACCCGTCAGCCGGCGCTCCATTGCCTTCGCTCCTTCGGCAAAGCCGAACGCGATCGCGGTTTTGTTGTCGAGCCGCGCGACTGCCGACCCGGCGATCAGCCGCGACTTGCGCAAATCTTCGGGACCAACGGCCAACTCGTCCAGCCGGTAGCCGGCGGCAAGATCGTGGCGCTGCTGAACAGTCATCGCGATGCTCAGCGGACCCGCCTGCCCTCCGCCGACCTGCACGTCGTTCTGAAGCGCGCGCGATAGCGGATGATCCGCTTCCGCACGGCGGAGCGTGGCCGCGAGGTTCATCACATAAGCGCGGTTGTACCCGTCGAGGATGATCGCTCCCATCGACTTGCT
>DASSIU010000175.1:0-5285 GCA_035691585.1 Sphingomicrobium sp.
GTTGAACCCGCGCTGCTCGGCATGCTGCTTGGACAGCGTGCAGATCATGTAGAGACCCGACGCCTTCGACTCGGTCGGCGCGGTATATGGGGCGGGGCGACGCCACGGGGCTATATCAAGGCGGATGCCCTCCTGGCTGTCGCGCGGCGAATAATATTTGCCCCACTCCCACGCGGCGATCGCGAGGTGCGGCCTGGTCTTGCCCGGCGCGACCCCCATCGATTCCGACCCGCGCCACGCCACCGGCCGCATGTAGGCGTCGGTGAAGCCGTTGACCTTCAGCACTTCCTTGCAGGCATCATCGATCTCGTCGACCGACCAGGGCAACTCGAACCCCAGCAGGCTGGAGCTCCTGCGGAGCCGTTCGCTATGTTCCCGCAGCTTGAAGATCTCGCCATTGTAAGCACGCTGACCCTCGAACACACTGCTTGCATAGTGAAGCGCATGGGTGAGCACATGGACCCGCGCGTCGCGCCAGGGCACCATCTCGCCGTCGAACCAGATCCAGCCGTCGCGATCGTCGAACGTGCCCTGAAGCTCTGCCATACCGATATCCTTACGGAGGTGAAACGCGCCTAGGGCAGGCGCGTTGCCTCGGCAAGCGGCGGGGTCCTCGCCTCCTCGGCCAGCTCTGCACCGCGCCGCGACGCGGCCTCAATGGTGACGGCGATCAGTCCGTCGAGCACTTCATCGCGGTCGAGGACAGCGAGGCCGGCCTCGGTGGTTCCCCGGGGGCTAGCGACCCGCCGCGCGATCGAAGCCATGTCTTCGCCGGTGCTCGCGGCCATCCAGGCGGTTCCCAGCACCGTCTCGCGGGCAAGCACCGCCGCGATCTCCTCGGTCAACCCTCGCTTCTGCCCCGCCTTGGTCAGTGCCGCGATGAAGCGGGCCACGTAGGCGGGACCCGCACCCGCCACCGAGCCCACGGCGGCAAGCTTGGCCTCGTCGGCCATCCACATGGCGAAGCCGAGCGCAGAAAACAGGTCATTGAGCTGCTGCTGCGAGGGCTGGTCGGCATCCGTCGTGTAAAGCGCGGTCACTCCGCGCCGGACCGCGACCGGGAGATTGGTCATCGCGCGAACGATGCCGCCGACGCCCGGGAAGCGTTGCCGCAGGCTCGCCGCCTCGACCCCCGCCAGCAGCGACACGATGATGGTCTGGGAGCTCAGCCACTTGCGCAACTCCCGAGCGACCTCGTCGAGCTTTTGGGGCTTGAAACCGAGCACCACCAGCTTGGGCGGTGGCCCAGCGTCGGTGAAATTGGTGACGGTGCGCGTGCCCTCGACGGGTGTTCCGCTCGGGCGGATCACGGTGACGGCACCAAGGTCGATCCCGCCCAGGCGCCAGCCGTCGATAATCGCACCGCCCATGTTGCCACAGCCGACGAACCATGTCGGCGCGGGAAGCTGGAGGGTTTCGCTCATGCTTCGCCGCTCCTAAGCCTCACCATGCGTGTCGATGAGTGCGGCCGCGATCGCTTCGCCGGGCGACTTGCCACCCCACAGGACGAACTGGAACACAGGATAGAAGCGCTCGCATTCCTCGACCGCCGCTTCGGAAATCGCCTCGGCTTGCTCGAGGCTGAGCCCCTCGCCGTCGAGGATGGTCGAGTGGCGGAACACGACCAGCCCGGACCCCGACCACATTTCGAAATGGCCGAGCCACAACTGCTCGTTCATCAGGCTTAGCGACTCATAGATCGCGGTGCGCTTGTCGGCCGCCACCTTGATATCGGGGAAGGCGAGGAACTGCAGCACCTGGTCTTCCTGGCGCCATACGCCGCGAAGCTCATACTGCGCCCAGCTGCCCGTCGCCGAGGCGACGATCTCGCCCTCGGCGGTGCGCTCGCACGCCCAGCCCCGTGCCTCGAAATATTGTTCGAGGACCTCGATTGGGGCGCCGTCGTCGCGCTCTTCCTGGATTTCTTCTTCGCTCAGGATCACGCTCCCGGACCGGCCTTTTTGCTCGCGCGCTTGGCTGCACCGACAGGCGCCGCCCCAATCTTCGCCTCAAGTGCGGCGAGGCGGGCCTTCAGCGCCTCGTTCTCATCACGAGCGGCCGCCGCCATCGCCTTGACTGCCTCGAACTCATCTCGACCGACGAAATCGCTTCCGGCCATCCACTCGCGCATCTTCTCGCGCGCCGACGCCTCTGCCTCGCGGCCCATTCCAGCGAACGTTCCGGCAAAGCCGTTCACCATCTTCACGAAGTCGTCGAACACCCTGTTCTCGGACTGCATCGAACAATCTCCCTTTCGGCGCGGAAATAGGGGGTCGGGGACCGTTCCGCCACCCTGGGTGCCGGACCTATCCCCAAGTACCTGTCCTATCCCCAGTTTTTTGGGCGCCCAGCAGGAACTCGACGTTGCCTTCGGGGCCGGTGATCGGGCTCTGCGTGATCCCGATGACTGTCCAGCCTTGCGAGGTCACCCACGCATCGGCCTCCGCACAGACGCGCTCATGCACGGCAGGATCGCGGACGACGCCCCACTTCCCTATCTCCTCGCGCCGCGCCTCGAATTGCGGCTTGATCAGCGCGACGAGCCTTGCCCCGGGTCTCGCGAGTGTCAGCGGCGCCTCGAGCACCTTGGCGAGACCGATGAAGCTCGCATCGCAAACCACGACGTCCACCGCCTCGGGAATGATGTTGACGTCGAGATTGCGGGCATTCGTCTGCTCATGAACCACTACCCGCGGGTCCTGCCGGAGCTTCCACGCGAGCTGGTTGGTCCCGACATCGACCGCGTAAACCTTCGCCGCACCGCGCGAGAGCAGCACGTCCGTGAAACCGCCCGTCGAGCTGCCCACGTCCAGCGCGACAGCGCCGGTCACATCAAACCCGAATTGCGCCAGTCCATGATCAAGCTTGACCCCACCGCGTGAGACCCAGGGATGGTCCTTGCCCCGAACCTCCAGCGGCGCATCGTCGGCGAGCATCTCCCCCGCCTTCGCAAGTTTCCGCTCACCCGAGAACACCGCCCCCGCCATAATCAGCGCCTGCGCCCGAGTCCGGCTCTCCGCCAGGCCACGGCTCACCAGCAGCTGGTCTGCACGGATTTTGGCTACGCCCGCACCTCTTCGATGCCGACGCTGTTGCGCCTTAGCGCCTTCAGCACCGTGTCGACGATATGCGGGGCATTCAACCGCGCCTCGTCGTATTGCTTTTCGGGCTTGTCCTGGTCCTGGAACCGGTCGGGCAGGCGCATGGTGCGGATTTTCAGCCCGGCGTCGAGCAGCCCCTCATCGCTGGCGAGGGTCAGGACATGCGCGCCGAGGCCGCCGATTGAAGCTTCCTCGACAGTCACCGCAACCTCGTGCGTAGCCAGCAGCTTGCGGATCAGCTCGCTGTCGAGCGGTTTGGCGAAGCGAAGGTCCGCGACGGTGGTCGACAGGCCCATGGCGTCGAGCTGGTCCGCGGCTTTCTCCGCTTCTTCCAGCCGCGTTCCGAGCGACAGGATCGCGACCTTCTTCCCCTCGCGGACGATCCGGCCCTTGCCGACCTCCAGCGCTAGCGGCTCAAGCGGCAGCGGCACGCCCCTGCCCTCGCCGCGCGGATAACGCACCGCGCTCGGCCCGCTGTCGTGAAGCGCCATGGTGTGGACCATGTGGCAGAGCTCGGCCTCGTCGGCCGCCGCCATCACGACAAAATTCGGCAAGGTACAAAGATAGGCGAGGTCGAATGCGCCGGCATGGGTCGCTCCATCCGCGCCGACGAGGCCGGCCCGGTCCATCGCAAATCGGACGGGCAGCTTCTGGATGGCCACGTCGTGGACGACCTGGTCGTAGGCCCTCTGGAGAAACGTCGAATAGATGGTCGCGAACGGCCGATAGCCCTGAGCCGCGAGCCCCGCGGCGAAGGTCACCGCATGCTGCTCGGCAATGCCGACGTCGAAAGTGCGGTCGGGGAACTGCTCGGCGACCTTGTCCAGCCCGGTTCCCGAGGGCATCGCGGCGGTAATCGCCAGGACTTTCTCGTCCCGCGCCATCTCGCCGGCGAGAGCCTTCGCATAGACGCTGGTATAGCTTGGCGCCCCTGCCGCGGGCTTGGCCTGAACTCCCGAGATCACGTCAAACTTGACCACGCCGTGATATTTGTCGGCGGCGTTCTCCGCCGGCGCATAGCCCTTGCCCTTTTTAGTGACGACGTGGACCAGCATCGGCCCGATCTCGGCGTCGCGGACGTTTTCCAGTACCTCGACCAGCGCCCGCACGTCATGCCCATCGACCGGGCCGACGTAGTAAAAGCCGAGCTCCTCGAAGAGCGTCCCGCCGGTCAACCAGCCGCGGGTATATTCCTCCATCCTGCGGAGGCCGCTGTGGAGCGGGTCGGGCATCGCTCGGGCGAGCTTCTGCGCCAGCTTGCGCGGGGTCAGATATTTGCCGGACGATACCAACCGCGCGAGGCTGTTCCTCAGCGATCCCACCGGCGGGGCAATCGACATGTCATTGTCGTTGAGGATGACGATCAGCCGGTTGCCGGCCGCAGCGGCGTTGTTCATCGCTTCATAGGCCATGCCGGCGCTGAGCGCCCCGTCGCCAATCACGGCGATCGCCTTGCCGAGACCTCCCGACAGCTTGTTGGCGATTGCAAAACCGAGCGCCGCGGAGATCGAGGTCGAACTGTGCGCCGCTCCAAACGGGTCGTATTCGCTCTCGCTCCGCCTGGTGAAGCCGCTGAGGCCGCCGCCCTGCCGCAGCGTGCGGATCCGGTCCCGCCGCCCGGTGACGATCTTGTGCGGATAGGCCTGATGGCCGACATCCCAGATCAGTTTGTCGCTCGGCGTGTCGAACACATAATGCAGCGCTACGGTCAGCTCGACCACACCGAGCCCCGCGCCGAGGTGCCCACCGGTGGACGAAACGGCGGAAATCGTCTCCTGGCGCAGCTCGTCGGCGAGCTGCGGCAGCTGCTCCTTGTTCAGCGCACGCAGGTCGCGTGGGAATTTCACCGTGTCGAGCAGCGGAGTTACAGGACGGTCACTCATCGGGGCTGACCCTTAACCCCGCTCGCCTCAGAGGTATAGACTAGTAGCCCGCCAGCCAGACCGGGATGGCCGCCGCAGCGAATGCGGTCGCCTGCATGAGCAGTAGCCTGACTGGCGTCACCCAACGCCGCCAGTCTGCAGTCGCGGCGAACAGCGCAATGAAGGGGAGCTGCCCCGCCATCAGCAACTGCCACAGATGTGCGCTCGTATTTTCGTCGGGCTGCGGCGGCACTCGCCCAATGATGTTCGCCATCACGATGGCCAATGCAATCGCAGAACAAGCGAATGGAACGATGATTGC
>DASSIU010000176.1:0-4354 GCA_035691585.1 Sphingomicrobium sp.
TGCCCTTTGCGCTGAAGATCGCGAACCTCGGCGCCCTGGAAGCGATGCGGCAGGACTCCGATCTTGCCAATGGGCTCAACGTCTCGGGCGGCAAGATCCGACACCAGGCCGTCGCCGAGGCGCTCGACCTCCCTTACGAGCCCGTCGCGGCCTGAGGATTTGCGGCGCTCGGCGGTCCGCTGAGCGCCGCCACGCCCTGCACCACCAGCGGCCGCCAACTCGCGTCCTTGGGGGCGGTTTTCAGCATCTGTTGCCAGACCGCGAGCGCTCCCTGCCGGTCGCCGGAGCGAGCAAGGGCCAGCCCGTAGAAGAACGGCGCGCCAGGATGACCTGGGGCCATCTGCGCTGCCCGCTTGTAGGCGAGTTCCGCCGGTGGAGTGAGCCCCCGCGCATGATCGACCAGCGCGTTGCCAAGGCCGATCCAAAGTTGCGGATCGCCCGGATAGCGCTTCACCGCGTTCTGAAGGATGTTGACCGCGTCCTCGGTCTTGCCATCGCGCGCCAACGCTTCGGCGATGACCAACCAGCTCTCGGCCGGCGTGAAATTGCCGAAGAACGCGTGGCGCGCATCGGCAAGCGGGAAGACGTCATGGCCCTCCTCCCCAGTCGCGGGCGCGCCGGGCAAGCTTGGGCTTCCTTGGAGCGCATAACCTGACGCCCCGAGCAGGAGCGCGGCCGCGCTCGCCGTCAGCAATCCCCCTCGAACGCCCAACGACCACAGGAGGGCGAGGCTCGCGAGGATAAGCAGCGACAGGACCAACCAGCCGATCATCCCCGCCTTCTCTGCCCGATACGGCGCCGAACGAACCAGAGTCCGACCAACAACAAACCAAAGGGTGCGAGCCACAATGGCCACGCCGCCGGCTCGTCGGTCGGCTTGTAGCTGATCCAGGTGCCGTAGCGCTGGACGAGCCAGCCCTGGATGGCGCTCGGTTTCTCCCCCGCGGCAATCCTGCGCCTGATCAGGTCGCGCATGTCGCCGGCAAGCTCGGCGTCGGAATCCGCGATCGATTGTCCCTGGCAGACGAGACAGCGCACTTCGGCCATCAGCGCCTCCGCCTTCGCCTCCTGCCGCGAGTCGGGTAGCTGACGGTTCGCCCAATAGGCGGGCGGGAGGCTGCTGTCGGCGAGCAGCGGTTGCGCGACGAGAATCGCGAGCAGAAACGACAGCCGGTTCACTTCGCCTGCTCGAGTTTCGTGAGGATCATGGGCATGTCGGAGGCTTGGATCGCCCCGATGTGCTGGTAGCGGATGATCCCCTTGCCATCGACGATGAAGCTCTCGGGCACTCCCGAGGAGCCCAAAGCAATCTGCAGCTGGCTTTGGGGGTCGCTGCCGATGCGCTCATATGGGTCACCGTTGCGCGCAAGAAAGTCCGTCAGGTCGGCTGGACGATCCCGGATATCGATTCCGTCGATCGGCACCCCGCGACTCTTCAGGCTCTGCAATACTTTCACTTCGCTCACGCACGGCACGCACCAGCTGGCGAATATGTTGACGAGCCGTGGCTGACCTGTTGCCAGATCGGTTGAGCTCACCGTCGGCTTGGTTGGAAGCGCCGCCGCCAGGGTGAAGAACGGCACGGGCCTGCCCGCCAGCTTCGAATGAACATTCGTGTCGACGGGAGTCGCGAGTCGCCAGACCAGCGCGACGATAACCAGAAGCAGGAGCGCGAGCGGCGCAAAGCGAATGGCCTTGCTCATGCGTAGCCCTTCCGGCGCCATTCGCCGCTGGACAGACGGCGCCGGCGCCAGATCCGCCCCAGCAGCGCCAGAGCGCCTCCCATGGCGATCAACGCGCCGCCCGCCCAGATCAGGGTGACGAACGGCTTCCACCACAGTCGAAGCTGCCACCCGCCCGATGCGTCGGACTTGCCGATGACGGTATAAAGCTGACCATTCCAGAAGGTGCGGATCGCCGATTCATTCGTCTCGGTCGGCGGGTCGCTATAGTAATGCGTCTGGGGGTTTAGGATCACCGCCCCTTCGCCACGGGTCGCGCGAAGCTCTGCTTCAACGGCAGTGAAATTCTTTCCTGCCGTCGGCGTGACGCCTTCCAGCTGCACCAGCCACGGACCGACGCTGAGCGTATCGCCGGGTTTTGCGATCCCCAGCCGCTCGCTTGAAAAGGCCGCGTTGGCCGCCATGCCGGTAAGCGCAACGGCGATCCCCAGATGCGCGACGACCATGCCCCAAGTCGCAAGCGGCGCACGCAGTGGGTTTCTGCCGACCAGCGGAAGCACGGCCGCGGCAATGAGATAGGCGGCGACGACGAATCCCAGCCGTGGAAGGATGTGAATGTCGGGCGCGAGGATCATCGTGATGACCAGCGCGCTCAGTCCGAGGAGCGCGGGGACCCTCAATTGCCTGAAGACCGGCCGACGTTCGCTTCGCCAGCTGAGCAGCGGTCCAACCCCGACAAGCACGGCAAGGATCAAGGCCAGCGGCCCGGCAACCGCATTGAAATAAGGTGCGCCGACCGACAGTTTCTCACCACTCAGCGCCTCGACGAACAGCGGGTAGAGCGTTCCGAGGAAGACGATCCCCAGGATCACGGACAGGATCAAATTGTTGACCACCAGGCCGCTCTCACGGCTGACCAGCTCGAACGGCGCTCCCTCCTTGAGGCTCGCTCCGCGCAAGGCGAACAGCGTGAACGCCGCGCCTACGTAAATGGCAAGCAGCACCAGCAAGAAGGTGCCGCGCTGCGGGTCGATCGCGAAGGCGTGAACCGAGGTCAGGATTCCCGAGCGGACGAGGAATGTGCCGACCATCGACATCGAAAACGCGATCACCGCCAGCATCATGGTCCAGGCCTTGAGCGCCCCGCGGGCGGCGAGGACGTTCATCGAATGAAGAAGCGCTGTCGCCGCCAGCCACGGCATCAGCGAAGCGTTCTCGACCGGGTCCCAGAACCAGTAACCGCCCCAGCCAAGCTCATAATATGCCCAATAGCTGCCGGCGGTGATGCCCAGCGTCAGCAGGATCCAGGCGCCGAGCACCCACGGCCGCATCGCGCGGGCGAGGCGGCTGTCGACCTCCCCGGTCAACAGCGCACCCACGGCCAGGCTGAACGCCACCGAGAGCCCGACATAACCGAGGTACAAGGTCGGCGGGTGGAAGGCCAAGCCGGGGTCCTGCAGCAGCGGATTGAGCCCCTGCCCGTCCATCGGTGCTGGAAACAGCCGCGCGAACGGATTCGAGGCGAACAGGAGGAAGGCGTAAAACCCAAGCGCAAGCACGGCCTGGCTTCCAAGCCCGGCGATTAGCGTGCGCTCAGTCGTGCGCCGCGAAAATAGCGCAAGAAACGCACCGGCGACGGCGAGAATCGTCACCCACATCAGCATCGAGCCCTCGTGGTTCCCCCACGCGCCGGCGACCTTGTAGATGAACGGCTTGGCGCTGTGGCTATTCTCGAACACCAATGCGACCGACATGTCGCTGCGCGCGAAGACCAGCAGCAGCATGGCGAACGCGACCAGCGTCAGCCCGCCCTGTACGACTGCGACCGCGCGCATCGGGCGGGCAACCTCGAGATTGCTTCGGAGCGCCAGGATCATCAGGAGGAACTGGTAGGCCGCGAGCCCCGCTGCCAGCCACAGCGCCGCAAGACCCGCCTCGGCAATCATTTCTCGAGCGTCTTCCCGGTCTTGTGTTCAGCCGCAAGGTTGCCGAGCTCGGGCGGCATGTAACGCTCGTCATGCTTGGCGAGGATGGTATCGGCGACGAACGTGCCGTGCTCCATTCGTCCCTCGGCCACCGCCCCGCTACCTTCACGAAACAGGTCGGGAACGATCCCGCGATAGACGACCGGGGTTGTCGCCTTGCCGTCGGTAACGATGAACCGAATGGTCACTCCATCGGGATCGTGCCTGATCGAGCCCTTTTCGACCATGCCGCCGAGGCGCGCCGCTTCACCATCCCTCGCCTTCCCGCCGACGATGTCGGCCGGTGTGTAGAAAAACGACGCCTGGCTTCTGAGTCCCCACATGGCGAGCAGGACAGCGACGAGGACGGCGACCAGCGCAGCACTCACCAGGACCAGGCGCTGGTTCTTCGGCTTCATTCGCGCTTCAATGCGTCGGCCGCCGCCTCTGCGCGGCGCATCGACGCGAACGCCCACAGTAGCAGCGCAATCGTCAAGCCGATTGCGACCCCGTAGGCCGCCAGGACGAATGGCCACGGGCTCACGCGCTCATCCTCCGCATCCGCGCCACAACCTTGGCCTCGGCGAGCTCTGCGCGCATCCGCATCAGCGTCGCGGCCCCGAACAGGCAAGTAAAGCCGATGACCGTCAGGGGGAGCGGCCACAGGATTGAACGATCGATGCTCGAGCCCGTAAGGCCGATGCTTTC
>DASSIU010000177.1:0-5253 GCA_035691585.1 Sphingomicrobium sp.
GCCCCGAAGTGACGAAGCATGAACCAGCCCCGGGCGGCGGTCCGGATCGGCGAATTGTCATAAGCCACGATGCGGTCTGCCCGGCCGATCCCGAGCTGCTCCATCGCCCGGCCAAACTCTCCCGCGGAAGGCAGCATGTGAGGCGCAGGATGCGAGCGGTCGCTGACTGCATCGATGTCGAGGAACCGCGCGCCCGGAATGTGCGCTTCGAGATATTCGTCGCGGCCGCTGCGTCCGCTCGACGGCATGAACCAGCTGCAGTCCACCGGGACCAGGTCGTTCACGCCGAGGTGCCGTGCCAGCCAGTCGGTCGAAACCAGCGAGTCCATCACCACCTCCGTCATTGCGACGACCCCGGACTAATCCGGGGGACGCGGCAATCCATGGATTGCTTCGCTACGCTCGCAATGACAAGTGGGCCCGATGGAGACGACCCACCTCGGAAAGGCCAGTATCCTTCCCGCGTCGCCGGACGAGGCGCTGCTCGATTATGTGCCGAACCCCAGGCCGGGCGCTCTCTATCTGGTGCGGTTCGCGGTCCCGGAGTTTACCTCGCTGTGCCCGGTTACCGGCCAGCCCGACTTCGCGCATTTGGTGATTGATTATGTGCCCGCCGAAACGATCGTCGAGAGCAAGAGCCTGAAGCTGTTCCTCGGCTCCTTCCGCAACCATTGCGGGTTCCACGAGGACGTGACTGTCGGAATCGGTCAGCGGCTCACGGGTGAGATGAAGCCCGAGTGGCTGCGAATCGGCGGATACTGGTATCCGCGGGGCGGAATGCCGATCGACGTCTTCTGGCAAAGCGGCGCGCCGCCCGAAGGCCTTTGGCTCCCCGACCAGGGTGTGCAGCCGTACCGCGGGAGGGGCTAGGAATGGCCGGGGGCCCAAAGGTCGCGATCCTCGGAGCAGGCTCCGTCGGCTGCTTCATCGGCGGTGCATGGGCTGCGGCAGGCGTGGATGTCACGTTCATCGGCCGGCCCAAGCTCTCGAAGGATGTCGACGAGCACGGCCTGACGCTGACCGATTACAATGGTTGGGAGGCGCGCCTGGCGCCCGGCGACGTCGATTACCGGTGCGGCCCGGAGGCGCTTGAGGAAGCTGACGTGATCGTGGTCACGGTGAAGAGCGGCGACAGCGCCGCGGCCGCTCGCGACATCGCCGATCACGGGACGCCCGGTGCGACGGTGATCAGCTTCCAGAACGGGGTCAGCAATATCGACGTGCTCGAGCAGGGCCTCGGCGGACGGTTCGAGGTTGCCCGCGGGATGGTGCCCTACAATGTCGCTTACCTCGGCGACGGGCGTTTCCACAAAGGGGTAGCGGGCGACCTTTACGCCGAGCGCCGCGAGGGCCCCCAGTCACTATCGGAAGCGGTTGGAAGCGGCCCCGCCGCGATCAAGCTCAGCGACGACATGCTCGGTCTCGCGTGGGGCAAGCTGCTCATCAACCTCAACAATGCGGTGAATGCGCTTTCGGGACGAACGCTGCAGATTGAGTTGAGGCAACGCGATTACCGGCGCGTCTTCGCCGCCGCCATGCGCGAGGGGCTCGAACTGCTGAAGCGCGCTGACATCGAGCCGGCAACGGTGGGCCCGATCTCCCCAACGACCCTCCCGCGGATCGTGGATTCGCCGGACTGGCTGTTCAACCGGGTCTTCCTCAAGCGGTGGAAGATCGACGCGCGGGCACGGTCGTCGATGGCCGACGATCTCGCCGCGGGACGCAAGACCGAGATCGATTACTTGAATGGCGAGCTGGTGCGGCTAGCCGAGCGACTGCAGCGCGCGGCGCCGATCAACAGGGCCATCGTCGAGCTGATCCACAAGGCCGAGGCGGGCGCGGAAGCGCTGTCGCCAAGAGCACTGCGGAAGGCAGCGCTCGGCCGCTAGCGGTAAGTCGCCTCCTGGACGATCGCGTCGTCCCCGGGAACGGGCGCCACCGAAGCGCGGCCTTTGGTCCAGAAGTATAGGCCGAGGATCGCGATCGCGAAGACTATCACGCTGACGATGATCACCGCCCCATAAGGCTGCACCAGCGCAAGCACATTCGCGCTGTCCTTCGAACCGGCCTTCTCCGCGCCGGCAACCGCAAAGGCGTACACGACGCCCATCAGGCTCTCGCCGACAATGAGGCCGGTCGCCATCAGCACCCCCATGCGCTCGGCGAAGGCCGGACTACGCGCAGTCACCGCCCAGCGGTTGTAGAACCAGCCCAGCACGGCACCGACCGGGATCAGCAAGTCCGCCTCCAGCGGCAAATAGATACCCATGCCGATCGCCAGCGGCGGCAGATAAAGGCGGCGGTTCGAGGTGCCCTTCAGCAGCTCGTCGACGATGACCGCGACGATGCCGATGATCGCGCCTTCGCCGATCAGCCCCCAGTCGAGGCTCCCGCCAAGCACGCCCTGGGCGATTGTCGAGATAATCGCCGCCTGCGGCGCTGCGAGCGCGGTTGCCTTGGCGCCCGGCGCACCCTGGAAGGTGAAGGCGGTGTTGAGGAGGTCGAGGATCGGCGGGATGACGAGTGAGCCGAAGACCACGCCAAGCACCAACGCGACCTGCTGCCGCCACGGCGTAGCGTCAACCAGCTGGCCGGTTTTCAAGTCCTGGAGGTTGTTGTTCGAGATCGTCGCAACACCGAAGATGATGGCGGTCACAAACAGGGCAAAAGCGACCAGCGCCTTGGTCGCGTCGCCGCCGGCGTGCGGAAACAGCGCCGCGAGGATAAGCGAGATGCCGAGCACCGAGAGGATGCCGACCCCCGAAATCGGACTGTTCGACGCTCCGATCAGACCAGCCATGTAGCCGCACACGGCGGCGATCACGACGCCGGCGATCAGCGTGTAGATGATGCTGAGCGCGATCGTCGCCCCCGGGCTGGCGGCAATCGGGCTCGGGTTCATGTTGGCGAAGGCATAGAGAAGCAGGCCGATCGGGATCATCGACACGAGGATCGTTCCGGTGACGAGACCGATCGGAATGTCCCGCTCGGTAATCGGCAGATCGGCGCCACGGCCGGCCTTCCGCTCGCGGTTCGCGGCGAGCGCCGAGCGGATTCCGACGACGATCGGACCGATGATCCGGATGAGAGTCCAGATCGCGGCGATGCCGATGGTTCCAGCGCCGACCATTCGTGCCTTGGACCGGAAGGCGAGGCCGACCAGCTTGTCGAGATCGCCGCCAGCCTGGGCGATCAGGCCCGGGTCGTGGCTCCAGTGCGGCACGATGAACACCCAGCTGATCACCATGCCGACGACCATCGCAAGGCCGACCGCCAGCCCGACGAGGTGACCGACGCCGATCAGCGCCATCGACAGGCTGGCGGAGATTCCGGACGCCCCGGTTCCGACGCGGAAATTCTTCGCCGCCGCATCGGTCAGGAGTCTCGTCTTGGCGATGATGAAAAAGAGCGCGGACACGAGCGTCGAGCCCCCGATCAGCACCAATCCGCGCCGGTTCTCTTCGGCGCCGCCGACGCCCGCGCCGACCTTCAGCACTTCGGCAGCGGCGACGCCTTCCGGATAGGGAAGGTCGGTGCCGGTCACCAGTGCGCGCCTCAGCGGGACGGAGTACATCACGCCGAGGATTCCCCCGATGCCGATGACCGCGACCGACAGCCAGTAAGGGAAGCCGGTCCACCAGCCGACCATGATCAGGCCGGGGAGCACGAAGATGATCGCCGACAGCGTTCCCGCCGCCGAGGCGATGGTCTGGACGATGTTGTTTTCCTGGATGGTCGAATCGCGGAAGGCTTTCAGCACCGCCATCGAGATCACCGCTGCCGGAATCGAGGTCGCGAAGGTGATCCCGATCTTCAAGCCGAGATAGACGTTCGCGGCGGTGAAAATAACGGTGATCAGGGCGCCGAGGATCACGCCCCGGATCGTCAGCTCCTTGATGTTCCCAGCGCCGCGCAATGCGCCGCCCTGTTCGGCCCGACTTGCCATCCTATTCTCCCGTGAACTTCAGGCACGCACCCGGAGGCGCCGGCGTCGAGTGGCGGCGGATCGCCTGCCAGCGGCCGTCATCCTTCACCCAAACGTCGGTGAGGACCACGCAATCCTCGATCACCCGGCCGAGATATTTGAGACGCCAGCGCGCCTGGACGGTGCCGATCATCACATCGCCGACGACGGTCGCATCCTGCACTTCGACGTCGATCGCATCGACCTGGCGGCGTTGGATCGCGTCGAGCCAGTCGTCCCGGCTCATCATGAAGGGGCCCGTCGAGCGGGTGCCGATCAGCACGAAATCCTTGTGAACAAGCGACTGAAGCCGCTCCATATCCCTGCTGCACAAGGCGTCGCGCCACTCGCGCTCCAGCCCTTCGACCACTGCACAATTCGGATCAGCCACTCGTGTCTCTTCTCTCGCCCTCGCCCTTCTTAAGGCCGAACGCGGATAAAGCGAATCGCCATCGTCGCCACCGGCGTTTGGTGCCCCTCCCTATTTGCCGCTGATGTTTATCCCGACGAAAAGGGCCGGCGATGCGCCTCGCTGAATCAGCAGAAGGACACTGGATCGACCGGCCTTGCGCGCCGCATCAACCGCGGCGATTACCTGCGCCGGACTGGTCATTGGCTGGTTGTTGAGCGAGACAATGAGGTCGCCGCGTTGCAGGCCTTGTTCACCGGCGTTGGAATTGGGGTCCACCGCGGTGATGATAACGCCCTGAGCCGTCGCAGGCAGGTTCGCAGCGCGGGCGAGCTCTGGAGTGAGTGTCGCGAGCGACAGGCCGAGGGTCCGCTGGACCGTGGCAGCCGTCGTGCCGCTATCGCCCGGAGTAACGGTGCTGCCTCCCGCGATCTTGTTCAGCGCCTCCTCGGTCGGACGTTCGGCGACCTGGACATAGACCGTCGCATGCTTGCCGCCGCGGATGATCTCGAGCGGCACGCGCGCGCCAACATGCGTGTTGGCAACAAGGTAGGAAACGGTCTGGTCGGGCGTGACTTGCTTGCCGTCGACCTTGACGATCACGTCGCCCTGGACGAGGCCCGCCTTCGCACCGGGGGCGCCTGGAACGACCGAGCGAACGAGCTCGCCCATGTCCTTGGGAATGCCCAGCGCCGGAGCGAGATCCTCGTCGACCGGCTGCAGGCTGACCCCAAGATAACCGCGCTGCGGGCGCTGGCCCTTCATCAGCGAATCGATCACCGGCTTGGCGGCCTCGGCGGGAATCGCGAGGCCGATGCCGACCGACGCTCCGGTCGGCGAGATCAGCGCCGAGTTGATGCCGATGACGTTGCCGTCGAGG
>DASSIU010000178.1:0-5387 GCA_035691585.1 Sphingomicrobium sp.
TCCAACTATAAAGTGCTGATGCTCAACGACGATTACACGCCGATGGAGTTCGTGGTTCTCGTGCTGCAGCGCTTCTTCACCATGGGCATCGAGGACGCGACCCGAGTGATGCTCCAGGTCCATCAGCAGGGTGTCGCCGTCTGCGGCGTCTTCACCTACGAGGTCGCGGAAACCAAGGTCACGCAGGTGATCGACTTCGCGCGCGAGAACCAGCACCCGCTCCAGTGCACGCTGGAGAAGGCTTGATTCGGTCATTGCGAGCGTAGCGAAGCAATCCAGTCCGGATTGCCGCGTCGCCTGCGGCTCCTCGCAATGACGAATGTTTGCGTGAAGAAACCGTCCCGCTAAAGCGCGCGCGTGGACAGCATCTGGATCAAGGGCGGTCGCACCCTCAAGGGCGAGATCCCGATCAGCGGAGCGAAGAATGCGGCGCTGACCCTGCTTCCCTGCGCGCTGCTGACCGCCGACAAGCTCACTCTGACCAACCTGCCACGGCTCGCCGACGTCGACACGTTCAGCCATTTGCTCAACCAGCTTGGGGTTTCGACCCATGTGGCGGGTGTGAAGAAGGGCGAGTTCGGGCGGCGGATGACGCTTCAGGCCGACGATATCGTTTCGACGACGGCGCCCTACGACATGGTTCGCAAGATGCGCGCGTCGGTGCTGGTTCTGGGGCCGATGCTGGCGCGAATGGGTGAGGCGATCGTGTCGCTGCCGGGCGGCTGCGCGATCGGCGATCGCCCGATCGACCTGCACCTGAAGGCGCTCGAATGCATGGGGGCCGAGATCGAGCTGGCGGCCGGGTATGTCAGGGCTTCGGCGCCAAATGGACGCCTGCCTGGCGGCGATTTCAGCTTCCCGGTGGTCTCGGTCGGAGCGACCGAAAATGCGGTGATGGCGGCCGTCCTCGCCAAAGGGAAAACCCAGCTGTTCAACGCGGCCCGGGAACCGGAGATCGTCGACCTCTGCAACCTGCTCGTCGCGATGGGCGCGAAGATCAAAGGGATTGGCTCGTCGCACCTCATCATTGAGGGTGTCGAGGGGCTCAACGGCACGACCTATGAAGTCATGCCCGACCGCATCGAGGCGGGGAGCTATGCCTGCGCGGCGGGAATCACCGGCGGCTCGATCGACCTGATCGGCGCCCGGCCGGACGACATGCAGGCAACGCTGAATGCGCTGGCCCATGCGGGCCTGATGATCGAGTTCCACAACCGCGGCATCAAGGTCAGCGCCAATGGCGGTCTGAAGCCCCTCGCGCTCTCCACGGCGCCGTTCCCCGGCTTCGCTACCGACATGCAGGCGCAATTCATGGCCATGCTGTGCAGAGCCGAGGGCGACAGCTTCCTCGAGGAGACGATCTTCGAGAATCGCTACATGCACGTTCCCGAGCTTCGCCGAATGGGCGCGGACGTCGATATTCACGGTCGCTCTGCGATCGTGCGCGGAGTCGAGGGTCTGGCCGGTGCAAGCGTCATGGCGACCGACCTTCGTGCCTCCATGAGCCTGATCCTCGCCGGGCTAGCCGCCGAGGGGGAGACGGAGGTGCTGCGCGTGTATCACCTCGACCGCGGCTATGAGCGGCTCGAGGAGAAGCTCAGCGCCGTCGGCGCGACGATCGAGCGACGGAGCGCGGGTTAGAGCTTCTTGAAGAAGCGGATGCTGCTCCGCTCGTAGCCGAGATGCCGGTAGAAAGCGTGAGCCGCGGTTCGGCGGTCGTTGCTGGTGACTTCGACCAGCTGGCAGCCCTTCTTGCTCATCCAGGCTTCAGCGGCCTCGACGAGCTTTCGCCCGATGCCGTGGCCCTGCGCCTCCTTGCTGACGACCAGCGCCGTGATCCGGCCGAGCGGTGCGGGCCGATGGATCACCACTCGGCATCCCACGCCGCACATTCCCACGACTTCCTTGTCCAAGGTGGCGATGAGGGGCGTCTCGCCCGACTTCTTGAGCGCCGCCAGGTTCTTGCGCAGCTGCTTCTCGTCGATTTCATGCCCGAGCTCGTGGATCAGCTCGACCAGCCGCGGGGCGTCGGACGGCCTGGCGTCGCGCAACTCGAGCTTGGGTCCGGGCTTGGGCTTGGGCTTGGGCGGCGGTGCTGTGACTCGCTTGGATGTCGGGCGAGGCTCGCTGTCGTTCGCCGCTTCATGCTTTGGCTTCTTCTTCCGCGGCATCACCGCGACATCGAGCGATGCTCCCCAGTCCTTCGCACCCAGGTTTCTGAGATAGTCTTCGACGTCGTCCGGAGAGCCCGTTGGGGCGTCAGCCTCCATGCCGAAGACCGGTTTGCCCGACACGTCGGTAAGCCCGACCTTGCCGAAGCCGCGCTTGCCCGGAGTGCGCACCCGCGATCGAACGAGCTTGAGCCCCCGGTTGCGCGCCGTCTCGGCGAGCTCGTCGATGCGCGGGTCACTCACAGCTTGTCGATCACGTGCAGGATGAGGCCGACCAGGCCGCCGACCAGCGTGCCGTTAATCCGGATGTACTGGAGGTCGCGGCCGACGGCCGCTTCGAGGCGGTTGGTGACCGTTTGGGCATCCCAGCCGCGGATGGTCTCGGACACCAGCTTGACGATCGACCCGCCATAGCTTGCCGCCATTCCGACTACCGCTCTGCGCGCGAACTCATTGATGGCGGCGCGAATGCGTCGATCCTTTTCCAACGTTCCGCCCATCGATTTCAGCACTTCGCCGAGCTTGCCGGCAAGCACCGCGTCCGGGTTTCGCGCGGCCTTGACGATCGCTTCCCGCCCTTTCTGCCACAACGTGTCGAGCCACAGGCCAACCGACTTGTTGTCGAGTAATTGCTCCTTGATTGCTTCGACGCGTTCGCGCGTCTCAGGCCGCGTCTGGAGGTCGTTGGCGAGCTGTGCGAGGGCTTCCTCGACCTTCACGCGCACCGGATGCGCGGGGTCGGTCGACATCTCGACGGTGAGCTTCCGCAGACCATCGATGATCGCGTCGGCGAGCTTCTCGTCGAGACCGGCGAGTTTCAGCACCCAATTCGCCTTCTTGCGCACCATCTCGCGGATCAGCTGCTCGTTGGCGTCCAGCGCGCGGGCGGTCCACCGGATTGACGCCTCCAGCATCGGCACGTGACGCTCTTCGTTGATCGCCGAGGCGAGCGCATGGCCAAGGAGCGGGGACACTTCCATGTTGCGGAGACGCGTCGAGATGGCGCCCTTGACGATCCCGCCGAGCCGCTCGTCGTCGAGACTTTCAAAGACGTCGGCGATCAGTCGGGAGGCGCCGGCGCGAATGCGCGTGCCTTCGCCGGCGGGAGTCTGGAGGAAACGCCCGGCTGCGCCCGCGATGTCGAGCCGCCGCATCCGGCGGGCAACCACGGAGGGGACGAGGAAATTCTCGCGGATGAAGTTCGCCAGGGCTTCACCGATCCGGTCCTTGTTGCGCGGAATGATCGCCGTATGCGGGATCGGAAGCCCTAGCGGATGGCGAAACAACGCGGTCACGGCGAACCAGTCGGCAAGGCCGCCGACCATTGCCGCTTCCGCAAATGATTTAATGTAGCCGAGCCACGGATAGGCGGGCTCAAGCGTCCGGCTCACCGCAAAGACGGCCGCCATGAAAACGAGCAGCCCGGTCGCGACGACCTTCATTCCCTGCGCGCCGGGTTGCGCCGGGTTGAAGCGGGACAGCGGTCCGTTGGTCATCGCCCTCATGCCGGCTCAATAGACGAGCCGGCGGTCAGGTTCACAAGTCCCGGCTGCTCACTCCGCCGGGACGGCGTGTCCCGGCGCATGGGCGTCGCTTCCGACCACCCGGTGCCACAGCTTGCCGATTCGCGTTTCAATGGAGATTGCGATCGAGAAATAGGACGGGACGAGGAGGAGCGTCAGCAAGGTCGAGAAGATAAGCCCACCGATCACGGTGATTCCCATCGGCTGGCGCCAGCTGTTGTCGCCGCTGATCGACATTGCTGTCGGAAGCATTCCGGCGACCATCGCGACGGTGGTCATGACGATCGGCTGGGCGCGCTTGTGGCCCGCCTCCCAGATGGCGGCATTCTTGGCCATGCCCTGGTTCATCATCTCGACCGCGAAATCGACCAGCAGGATCGAGTTCTTGGCGACGATCCCGAACAGCATCAGGATTCCGATCAGCACGAACAGCGAGATCGGCTGGCCTGCGATCAGCAGCGCGATGGCTGCCCCGAGGGGGGCGAGGATCAGCGAGCCCATATTCACGAACGGCGCGAGGAACCGGCGGTAGAGCAGGACCAGCACCGCGAACACCAGCAGCACGCCCGAAATCAGCGCGACTGCGAAGTTGAAGATCAGCTCGGCCTGCCACTTCTGGTCGCCGAGGTTCATCTTCTGAATGCCCTGCGGCAAATTCTTGACCGCAGGCAGATCATTGACCTTGGCCCACACATCGCCTTGGGCGACGCCCGGCGCGAGGTCGGCGCCGATCGACAGCCGCCGAAGCTGGCTGGAGCGCTGGATCGTGGTCGGGCCGGAGCCAAAGCCGATTTCCGCGACTGCCTTCAGCGGGACGGAGCCCCCGTGCGCCGTGGGAACAGGCAGGTTCTGGAGCGTGGTGATGTCGCGCCGCGCATTCTCGGAGAGCGAGACGGTGATCGGCACCTGACGGTCGCTGAGGGAGAATTTGGCGCTGTTCTGCTCGATCTCGCCAAGCGTCGCGATGCGGATGGTCTGGCTAAGCGCCGCGGTCGTTACCCCGAGGTCGGCCGCGAGGTCAAAGCGCGGCTTGATGGTAATTTCTGGCTGGGCGAGGTTGCTGCCGACGCGCGGCGCGCGCAGGCCAGGGACCGTCTCCATCTCCTTCGCGATCTCGTTCGCGACCTTGTTGAGCTCGATTGGATCTTCGCCGCCGAGGTAAAGCATGATGTCTCGGGAATCGCCGTCGGGGCCGCCGCCCTGCTGCGACTGGAAGCTGACCCGCGCATCGGGAAGGGCGGCGAGGGTCGGCGACAAATTGCGCTCGAACTCGGTGCTCTTCAGCGGGCGATGCTTCTTCAGCACGATGTTCACATGGCCTTCGCCAACGTTGATGCGTTCAAACACGCGATCCACGTTGGGATCCTTGCCGATGATCGCGGCGACCTTGTCGACCACCGCCTCGGTTTCCTTGAGCGTAGTCCCCGGCGGCATCGTGATGTTGGCGCGCGAATAGTCGCTGTTCTGAGGCGGGAAGAAAGAGGTCGACAAGCTTCCGAACAACACGATGCTGAGCAGCAGCGTCGCGAAGCCCGCGGCGACCATCGCCAACCGGTGGTCGTGCAAGCGCGCGTTCCAGCGGGCAACCATGATCGCGTGCCAGTCGGCGAACGAGTCGCTCGCGACCATTTGGACGATGGAGGCGAGAAGCCTGGCCGCCCCATAGGCAAGTCCAAGGGCGACGATGACCGCA
>DASSIU010000179.1:0-3159 GCA_035691585.1 Sphingomicrobium sp.
ATCTACGCGATCGAGAACAACCAATATGCGATGGGCACGTCGATCAAGCGCTCGTCGGCCGAGCCGTTGCTCTACCGGCGCGGCGAAGCGCATCGTATCCCGGGACTCCAGGTGGACGGCATGGACGTGCTCGCGGTGCGCGGCGCGGCGGAGGTGGCGCTCGATTGGACGCGCAGCGGCAAGGGGCCAATCATCGTCGAATTCCTGACCTATCGCTATCGCGGTCACTCGATGTCCGACCCGGCAAAGTACCGAACCCGCGAGGAAGTGCAGGATGTGCGCGAGCACCGCGACCCCATCACCCATGCCGAGCGCGAGCTCGAGGGGATGGGCGTCAAGGAAGAGGATCTCAAGGCGATCGACAAGGAAATCAAGGACATCGTGGTCGCTGCTGCGAAATTCGCTGAAGACGCGCCCGAGCCGGCTCCCGCAGAGCTCTACACCGACGTTCTGGTCGGGAGCTACTGATGCCGGTCGAGCTCAAGATGCCCGCGCTCTCCCCGACGATGGAAGAGGGCACGCTCGCCAAGTGGCTCGTGAAGGAAGGCGACGACGTCAAGTCGGGCGACATCCTGGCCGAGATCGAGACCGACAAGGCGACGATGGAGTTCGAGGCGGTCGATGAGGGGAAAATCGCAAAGATCCTGGTGCCCGAGGGCAGCGAGGGCGTGAAGGTAGGTCAGCCAATCGCGATCCTCGCCGGAGATGGTGAGAGCATTCCCTCTGCCCAGCGGGGAGAGGGCCAGAGTGAGGGGGCTCGGCCTTCTCACGAAACGCGGGGACCCTCACCCCAACCCTCTCCCGACACGGGAGAGGGGGCCATTCCCGAGCCTGCATCACAGCAGGATGAAGCAACGCCTACCCCGCACGTGTTCGAGACCGCCGCGCGCGACCTCGTCGCCGATGTCGCCGAGACTCATGACGACCCGGAAGTGCCGGAGGGCACACCGCTGGTCACCATGACGGTCCGCGAGGCGCTGCGCGACGCCATGGCGGAGGAAATGCGCAAGGACGAGCGCGTGTTCGTGATGGGCGAGGAAGTCGCCGAGTACCAGGGCGCTTACAAGGTGACGCAGGGCCTCTTGCAGGAGTTCGGAGCCAAGCGCGTCGTCGATACGCCCATCACTGAATATGGCTTTGCCGGCGTGGGCACCGGCGCGGCGATGGGCGGGCTCCGGCCCATCGTCGAGTTCATGACCTTCAACTTCGCGATGCAGGCGATCGATCACATCATCAATTCGGCCGCCAAGACCAACTACATGTCGGGCGGCCAGATGCGCTGTCCGATCGTGTTCCGCGGGCCGAATGGAGCGGCGGCGCGCGTCGCCGCCCAGCATAGCCAGAATTACGGCAGCTGGTACGCGCATGTGCCGGGGCTGGTGGTCATCGCGCCCTATAGCGCCGCGGACGCCAAGGGCCTGCTCAAGGCCGCGATCCGCACCGACGACCCGGTCGTCTTCCTCGAGAACGAGCTGCTCTACGGCCAGCATTTCGACGTTCCGCAAGTCGACGATTATGTTCTTCCGATCGGCAAGGCGCGGATCGTCCGGCCCGGCAAGGACGTGACCATCGTAAGTTACTCGATCGGTGTCGGGGTTGCGCTGGAGGCAGCGCAGGAGCTGATGGCTCAGGGCATCAATGCCGAGGTGATCGACCTCCGAACGCTGCGCCCCCTCGACAAGGCGACGGTCCTAGAAAGCCTCAAGCGTACCAACCGCATGGTGGTCGTGGAGGAAGGCTGGCCGGTCTGTTCAATCGCGTCGGAAATCATTTCGATCGCGATGACCGAGGGCTTTGACGATCTCGACGCGCCGGTGCTGCGGGTGACCGACAAGGATGTACCGCTGCCGTATGCAGCCAACCTCGAGAAGCTTGCGCTGATCAAGGCGTCCGACGTGGTCGAAGCGGTGAAAGCGGTCACCTATCGCTGAGCGTCAGCTCGACCACGATCGCAATATCGCGCTTCAGCAGCTGCCGAGCGATCTGCGACCCGCCTTCGCGGCGCTGTGGAACCTCGATCTCGCCTTTGCCGATATCATCGCCACGAGCACGGACCCGCACCTTGGCGCGATCCGTCTCGCCTGGTGGCGCGAGCGGCTCGAAGAGCTGGACGCGGGTCAGCCCGCACCGGCGGAGCCGCGATTGCAGTCCGTCCAGGCGCATCTCCTGCGCCGGGGGATCAGCGGCGCGGAATTGTCGCAGCTTGAAGATGCGTGGCTGCCGCTGCTGGAGCCATTCCCCTGGGGAGAAGCGCAGGCCGAAGGCTTGGAGCTGCGGGGCCGAATCCTGTTTGGGGCTGGTGCACGGTTGGTTGGCGAACAAGCGTCAGCCGGGGAACCGGCGGGCGAATTCTGGTCCGTTGCCGATGCAGCCTGGCATTGCAGCGATCCGCAATCGCGCCGGATGCTGATGGATCTGGCGAAATTCCTTGTCGGAAGACTTCCTCGCCGCGTTCCAGCACAGCTTCGTCCGCTAACCGTCCTTGCGGCTGTGGGTTCAGCCGATCTTCTTCGGGAAGGTAGCGGGCTTGCTCGGCTCTCGGCCGCCGTGCGCCACCGGCTATTCGGGATTTTCCGCCGGAGTTGACAGAAACCCCTCCGTTCCGGAGGGTGCCCGCGTGCCGAATCTCCTCTTGTCAGGGGATTTGTCTTGCTGCGTTTCCTTGCCGGCGTCGCCTGCTGCTTCCTGTTGATGACCGGCGCCTTCCTGATTTGGCAGTCGCGCGCCGAACAGGCGCCGGGCCTTCCAGCCGCGCCAACCTCAGCCAGGTCATCCTGGTTCGGAAGCAGTGAACCCCTGAAGGCGCCCGAGGCTGATCAAAAAACGCGCGAGCAGAAGCGCTTCAGCCGGTACGACAAGAACAAGGACGGGAAGGTGGAGGAGGACGAGTATCTGGCCGCGCGTCGCCGCAACTTCGACAAGCTCGACGTCGATCACAACGGCGCGCTGTCGTTCCAGGAATATGCCTCCAAGGGGATCGACAAGTTCAACGCCGCCGGCGGACGAAAGGGTTGGCTGACCGAAGCCGAGTTCGCCACCACCGCGCCGACGCGCTCGACCAAGCGCAAGGCCTCATGCAGCTGCCGGGCACCCGTCGCCGAACCGCCGCAGATCGCCTCGGAAGACAATAACAGCGATAATTAGGCTGGCTCTGGGACC
>DASSIU010000180.1:0-8444 GCA_035691585.1 Sphingomicrobium sp.
TCGCCGGGTCCGGCATGTCCGCGGCGTGGATCAGCCTCAGCAGGGCCATCTCGGCCGCTTCGCGCGGATCGGGAGCGACGGCGACGTCCTGCAATCCCTTGAGGAGCATCTGCCACAGGCGATGGATCGCTGCCCACGACAAATGCTGTGCCATCTCCGCGGCGCTCTCGCGTTCCTCGGCGCTCAGCAGGGCGTCGCTATTCGCTCCGGCCTTTGCCCGCGTCGCGGTGTGCAGGCTCTCCATAAGCCCGCGAAGCAATTGGGTCGGGTCGATCCCGAGGTCGTGTGCCTCGTCCAGCTCCGCCAGCGCGGCCGCCGCGTCGCCCGAAAGGACGAGCTGCAGCAGGCGCCGAATGCGCCCCCGGTCGGCAAGGCCGAGCATGTCGCGCACCTGCTCCGTCGTGACTGCCCCTGCGCCGTGTGCGATCGCCTGGTCGAGGATGGACAGTCCATCGCGCGCCGAACCCTCGGCCGCCCTGGCGATCATCCCCAGCGCTTCCCGTTCAACCTCGACCTCCTCGGCACTTGCGACTTGGCCGAAGTGGGCTGCCAGCTTCTCGGCCGGAATTCGCCTGAGGTCGAAGCGCTGGCACCGCGACAAGACAGTCACCGGCACCTTGTTCACTTCGGTGGTCGCGAACAAGAACTTCACATGCTGAGGTGGCTCCTCAAGAGTCTTCAGCAACGCATTGAATGCGTTCTTGGAAAGCATGTGCACTTCGTCGATGATGTAGATCTTGTAGCGAGCGCTGACCGATGCGTAGCGGACCGCGTCGATGATCTCGCGGATATCGTCGACGCTGGTGTGTGAGGCAGCGTCCATCTCGATCACATCGATATGCCGGCCTTCGGCGATCGCACGGCACGGGTCGCAGACATTGCAGGGGGTGATCGTGGGGCCGCCCTGCCCGTCCGGCCCGACGCAGTTGAGCGCCTTGGCGATCAGACGCGCGGTCGAGGTCTTGCCGACTCCGCGTACGCCGGTGAGCAGGAAGGCATGCGCGATCCGTCCCCGGGCGATTGCGTTGGCGAGGGTCTGCACCATTGCATCCTGGCCGATCAGCTCGGCGAAGGTCTGCGGCCGGTATTTCCGAGCTAGCACGCGGTAAGGCGAGACGGCGGAAGGTCCAGGCACCTCAGGCAGGTCGAGGCCCAGCCCAGGAGTGTCGTCGAAATCGGAAGAATCGGACATCAAAACTTATTTAGGTGCAGCTGGCGCTACTGTCGAAGTTTGATGCACGGGAATCAGGCTTATGCCCACCTTGTGCCCCCAGCGTGAGCTCGGGCCCAGATCGAAATCCGAAAAGAGCATGATTCCGATCACGATGAGGAAAAGGGTGATATCGACGCGCCGCGAGCGAGTGAAAAGTAGCAGCGTCAGGGGAACGAAATAGGGCAATTCATAAATCCAGAACCAGTAGTCGTTCAGGGCGGGAATGGCGCGAGTCCACTGCCAGGCCATGGTTGCGGTTTCCACGAAGAGGATCCCACCGATTACCAGATACTTTCGCGTCCAATAATGCTCGTCCAGGCTCTTCCATTCGCCTTCGCTGCGCGGAAAAATCATCGAGGCGGACAGGTAATAGATCAGGGCAACGCTTAGGCCGATGAAGACGACCCTCCAGCGGACATGCAGCAGATCGCGTATGGACCAGCTGAACAACCAGAAACTCGCAACGTCGAACATGACGAACAAGGCAAGGAGCGGCGTGAGCACTCCGATCGGCCGTCGGGAATGCGCGTCAATCGCGTCCGCGAACTTGATGGCGATTTCGATGAACGTCAGGCCGATGAGCAGCCCGAAGACCGAAAAAAGGAATTCGAAGTCGGTCATGGCTACCCCCGTCCGCCACTGTGGCAGGGGTCAAACAAGTTCGGAAGCGGGAAAAGGTGGAAGCCGACGACCCGGCACGAAATCGTTGTGGCTGCTTCCTTCCGGACCTGACCAGGTTGGCGACAGCGCCGTCCGCCGACTTCCGGCGCGGCATATGGTGGAAGGCGCCTCCTCATGCAAGCCGAGCTGCGACCCTCTTCATTAGCGGTTCACGAGCGCCGGAGGACGAGAGTATTGATGCGCTCGTCCATGCTGCTTCTCGGGATTGTTGCCTCCGGCGCGCAGGCGCAGGTCTCGCCGAAGTCGCCGATTACGGTCACCGGCCACCGATGGGCCCCGTTCATCAGTCCGATGGGTGAGCCGTTCCGTGCGCGAACTCCGACCGACGACACGCTCGCCGATTGGTTTGCGAAAGCCGATCGCAACCATGACGGCGTCCTTACGGCTAGCGAAATGGTCGCAGACGCCGAACGGTTCTTCGCCACGCTCGACACGAATCACGATGGGCAGATCGACCCTGACGAGCTCGCCCAATACGAATATGACATCGCTCCCGACGTTCAGGCGATGTCGAAAGCGAAGCGGGCGCCTGGCCAGCCCAGTCCCGTCATCAAGCGTCCCGATTCGAACGATGAAGATGGCGGTTCGAACGCCCGAGCCGATCGGGATCGCCATCGCGATCGCGACGAGGAATTCAATTCAAGCCTTGGCATTGGCGGGGCGTTGCAAGGTGCAGCGCGTTACGGGCTGCTCAACATGCCGGAACCCGTGGCCGCCGCAGACACGGATTTCAATCGCGCGATCACCCTGGAGGAATTCAGGGCCGCGGCGCTGACCCGCTTCGGGTTGCTCGACAAGATGCGCCAGGGGAAGCTGACGCTTGCAGAGCTGGAAGCAATGCGCCCCGCACTCCCCTCGGATCGTCATCACCAGAAGCGCGACGCCAACGCTCCGGACGTAAGGATTGGCAATCCGCTGCCGCCTGGGCATTGAGACCCGCCGAAGAAATTATGTTCCAATTCACTTGGCAGAAAGCCTGGCAGGTGCTTCAACTCGCGGATGCTATTCTCTCCCCTGCTTTTGCTCGCAAGCTCTGCTGCCCAGGCTCCCGCGCCCGCTCTGCCCACGCCGGCCGTTCAATATTCGTCGAAGCGGGGTGGCCGGTTGTTCATCAGCCCGATGGGCGAACCGTTTCGAGCCAAAGATCGCGAGGACGACACCCTCGCCGACTGGTTCAGGCAAGCCGATAGCAATCACGACGGACAGCTGACCCTGCAGGAGATGCAGGCCGATGCGGATCGGTTCTTTGCGCTTCTCGATGTCAATCACGACGGCGAAATCGATCCCGACGAAATCAGCCGATACGAGACGCAGGTCGCCCCTGAGATCCAAAGCGGTCACTTCGGTTTTGCCTCGTTCGACACCGATAGTGAGAGCGGATCTCGCGGTGGCCGCGGCGATCGGCGGGGTAGCCACGAAAAACCCGGCTTCTTCCGCGGAGGCGAGGATCAGCACCAGGGTGCCGGACGCTACGGCCTGCTCGATCTTCCCGAGCCAGTGGTTTCCGCCGATGCTGATTTCAATCGCGGTGTGTCACGAGCTGAGTTCCAGGCGGCAGCTGGACAGCGCTTCCTTGCGCTAGACATGGATCACAAAGGATATCTCACTCTCCCCATTTTGGAGACAATCAGGCCTGCCCCGCCTGCAGCGCCCAAGGCCCCAGAACGACCGAAAGACCCGGACGAGAGCGCACTGCCCGATGAGAGCGGCATACCGAGGCTCTAGCGCCCCATCCAGTTCCTCGCTTCGGGCGGAACTCGAACGCTGATCGACTCCATCTCTGTGGTAAGCATAATCTGACAGGCGAGCCGTGAGGTCCGGGTCGCATGCGCCGCGAGATCGAGAAGGTCTTCTTCTTCCTCGCTGGCCGGCGGAAGCTTCTCGAAATCGCAAGCGTCGACGATCACGTGGCAGGTCGAACATGCCATTACACCCTCGCACGCACCCTCAAGCGGCTCGCGGGCGGCCCACGCGACATCGAGGAGCCGTTGGCCTGGCTCTGCCTGCACTTCCTTGTCGAGTGTTCCGTCAGCCTTGAAAAAACGCACGAGGGTCACGCGTCGAGCTTCTCCTGCTCGACAGCGGCGCGGGCAATACGATGGCAGGCCTCAACCAGCTCCTGCTGGGTGGTGTAGCGTCCGAATCCGAGACGAATTGACGAGCGAGCCTCGCGATAGTCGAGACCCAGCGCGCGGAGCACATGGCTCGGCCGGCCCGAACCACTCGCGCATGCGCTTCCCAGAGAGAACGCAATATCGCGCAGGTCCGCGATCAGCCTCGCGGCATCGACTCCCTCGCGCCGAATGTTGAGGTTTCCGTGGTATCGGCATTCGGTGCAGCCGTTGATGATCCAACCCGGGCCGAGCGCGTGGATCGCCGCCTTCCAGAGTTTCTGGACGTGATCGTAGTCGCGCGTCAGCCGCTCCTCGGCGAGCTTCGCCGCAGCTCCAAAGCCAACGCACAGTGCCGGCGACATCGTCCCGGAGCGAAGCCCCTGCTCTTGTCCGCCGCCATGGATGAAGGGCGCGGGTTCCTTTCCCTTGCGCATCCACAGCGCCCCGACGCCCTTCGGCCCGTGAATCTTGTGCGCGGAAACCGCAATCAGATCGGGTCCATCGCCGATTCCGAGCCTCCCGAGCGCCTGAACTGCATCGCACAGCATAGTTGCGCCGACCTCGTGTGCCATCCGTGCGATTTCCGAAATCGGCTGGGTGACGCCGATCTCGTTGTTGACCATCATCACCGCAACCAGCAGCACACGTCCGTCTAGCTCGCGCGCAAGCACGTCGAGGTCGTGACGCCCGTTCGGCTGGACCGGAAGGATCGTGAGATCGATCCGGTGGCCAGCAAGCCACTCGCAGGTATCGAGCACCGCCGCATGCTCGGTCGCCAGCGTGATGATCCGATTGCGGCCCTTCGGCGCCTTTTCGACGGTGCCTTTGAGCGCCCAATTCAGCGCCTCGGTCGCACTCCCGGTGAATGCAAGGCTGCCCCCCTTGGCGCCAACGGCTTTCTCGACCCGCTTGCGCGCGACCTCGATCGCCGCCTCGGCCTCATGCCCCCAGCGCGACGGCGAGTGCGGGTTGGCGAATTTTTCCTCGATCCAGGGGTGCATCGCCTTCGCCACTTCGGGCGCAACCGGCGTCGTCGCCTGGTAATCGAGGTAGATCATGCAGCCTTCGCGCCCGTTCGTTCGGCGATCCGGCGCCATTCCACAAGGAAACGGTCGATGTCCGCCTCATTGGTATCCGGGCCGAAGCTGATCCTGAGGAAGCTACCCGCTATGTGCGCCGGAACACCCATTGCCGCGAGTACCGCGCTACCCTTCATCGCGCCGGACGAACAGGCGCTCCCCGCCGAGACGGCAATGCCCGCAAGGTCGAACTGCACCAGCAGTGATGCGCTTGCCGAACCGGGAAGCGCGACTGCGCCGATGGTCGGTATGCGCGGGCTTCCATCACCGATCACGACTCCGCCCGATCCGTTCACACCAGCCTCAAGCCCCGCCCTGAGCGCTGCAAGACGATCAAGATCATATGGTTTGGCGGCCAAGGCGGCCGCGAAGGCGAGCGCGTTGGGTGCATCGGGGGTCCCCCGACGGTATCCCTTTTCCTGCCCGCCCACCGCTTGGAGTGTTGCAAGATCGCGGACGAGCAGGATTCCGATGCCTGGCGGCCCGCCAAGCTTGTGCGCGCAAGCCGCGACGAAGTCAGCGTCTGGAAGCGGCAATTTGCCGGCAGATTGCGCGCAATCGGCGAGCAGCAGGGATCCGGCGTTACGGATGATCGGCGCGAGTCGATCGAGCGGCTGGATAATTCCCGTCTCGTTATTCACCTGCTGGATGGCGACCAACGCCGGCCCTTCGGCGAGCACGGCCGCCAAGCCGGCCTCGTCGATCAGGCCGTCCGGATCGACGGGAATCACCTTTGAGCCGACGCCCATCGCATGAGGGACAATCGGGTGCTCGGTCGCCGAATGGGCACGGCCGGGAATGCGCGCCCGCGCCGCCGCGATCTCAATCGATTCACTGGCCCCGCTGGTGAAGATGACGTCATGACGCCAACCCAGCACCTCGGCGATCGTCTGCCGTGCTTCCTCGAGCAGGGCGCGCGAACCTCGCCCCTCCGCATGGGGCGAGCTCGGATTGGCCCAGGCATCGAATGCCCGTTCCAGCGCCGCCCGCGCCTGCGGAAGCACCGTCGTGGTCGCGGCATGATCGAGATAAAGGCGGCCCGCGCTGTTCAAAACCGGTGGATTCCTGCCAATTGCCACATGAACGCCCGCCCCTATATAGGACCCGACGCCGCTGCGCACCCGCGTAGCGCCACCTTATTCAAGAGCACCACACACTTTCATGCCCGAAGTCATTTTTCCAGGACCGGAGGGACGCCTCGAAGGGCGTTTCCATCCGGGCACCCGTCCGCGGGCACCCGTCGCCCTTATCCTCCATTCGCACCCCCAGGCGGGCGGGACGATGAACAACAAGATCGTCCAGCTTCTCTACCAGACGTTCGTCAAGCGCGGTTTCGCGACCTTGAGGTTCAACTTCCGGGGAGTTGGCAAGAGCCAGGGCGTGTTCGACAACGGCATCGGCGAACTCTCGGACGCCGCGTCCGCGCTGGACTGGGTACAAAGCATTCACCCGGAGGCCGAGACGACCTGGGTCGCCGGCGTCAGCTTCGGCGCCTGGATCGGAATGCAGCTCTTGATGCGCCGCCCCGAGATCCGAGGTTTCATCTCGATCGCTCCGCCGGCCAATATGTACGACTTCAGCTTCCTCGCTCCCTGCCCATCCTCGGGAATCATCATTCAGGGCGAGGCCGACGAGGTGGTCACGCCCAGCGCCGTGCAGAAGCTCGTCGACAAGCTGCGCACCCAGCGCCACATCACCATCCACCACGATCTCATTCCGGGCGCGAATCACTTTTTCGCCAACGAGCTCGACCTGATGATGAAGTCGGTCGACGATTATCTCGACATGCGGCTGGCCACCGATCCAGTGAAGCCGGCTATACCGTCCAGATCATCACGTTCATGACCAAGACGAGGGCTGCGACCATCATCAGGATGCCGCGGCCCCGAGTCTGACGCTCGAACGCGAGCTTCGCCCCGCCGCCGAGCAACAAGAGGCCGGCGATCATCGCGATTGCAAGAGCGAACTCCGAAAATTTATCCATTCAACCAACCTAACTTCACGGAAGCTTAACCACAGTTGAGCGAAACAGGAGCCATGCCCAATGGCGACCAGCAATCGCGTCTCGACGAGGCGTTCGAGCGGATCGAGGAAACGATCCTGCCGTGCATCGCTATGATGCTCGATACACTGATCGACGCATCGGAGTCGGTGGCCGAAAACGAACGCCGCTTCCTTGCCGCCGAGCTGAAGACCCTGGCGGCCGAACTCGAGGAGCTGACCAAGGCAGTCGAGCGGTCAAGCCCGGCCCACGTCGAGCCCGGCGAATACAAGACCCGCAACGTCGCTTAAGCCGCCTGCGTGACGATCCGCGCGTGCAGCGCCGGATCAATGTTGCCTCCCGACAACATGATGACCGTATCGTCCAGCGGCAGTAGCTTGCGCGCAAGTACCGCAGCAAGCCCGACGGACGCGCCCGGCTCGACCACTAATTGGTGCCTGCTCCACGCGTAGCGGATGGCCTCTTCAACCTCGGTATCACTGACCGAGAGCGCTTGCGCGTTGCGGTCGCTGAGGACGCCCAACGTGATCGGCGAAACCCGCGGAGTCATGATCGCGTCACAGAATGTGTTCGGCGCGTTCGCTTCGACCGGTACGATTTCGCCCTTCTCCAGTGAGCGGCCCATGTCGTCCCAGCCTTCGGGCTCGACGACGACGATCTCCGCATCCGGAACGGCAAGGGCGATTCCGGAAGCCAGGCCTCCCCCACCACACGGAATTACGATCCGCGACGGCGCCCGTCCGAGTTGCTCGACCATCTCTAGGCCGACGGTGCCCTGCCCTGCGATAATTGCAATGTCATCGAAGCTGGGCACGACAGTGGCGCCAGTATCGCCCGCTATGTGCGCGGCGATCTCCTCTCGGCTCTCTGTCCGGCGGTCATAGAAGACGATCTCGGCGCCCTCGGCGCGTGTGCCCTCGACCTTCACTTGCGGAGCATCGGACGGCATCACGATAATCGCCCGGATGCCGAGCCTCCGCGCCGCAATCGCGACACCCCGTGCATGATTGCCCGAGGAAAAGGCGACGACGCCCTTTTGTCGCTCCGCCGGTGAAAGTTGGAGCAGCCGATTGGTCGCGCCCCGCAGTTTGAATGCGCCACCGCTCTGCAGGCACTCGCATTTGAGCCAGACTCGAGCCCCCTCGATCTCGTCCTGGATGAGCGGCGTTATTTCGACCGAACCGGCGATTCGCTCGGCCGCAGCGGCCACGTCATCGAACGTGACTTTCGGCTCTCCTGATAAGTCGTTGATATTTCACCTTTTCGATTAGCCGTTTCAGATCAGCGACATACGGTCACCAAATCTTCAGCTGTGGGGCAAAGAATCTTTACAGCAGGAATCGACGCACATATAT
>DASSIU010000181.1:0-6355 GCA_035691585.1 Sphingomicrobium sp.
GCCTCGACATGCGGGCAACTTATCGGTCGATAGACGGTGCAACAACAATTATCGATGGGCGCGCTTGTAGAGCTTCACCACCTGGTCGACCGGCAGCGCATCGACGTGGTGCCCGTTGCCGTCCATCGGAGTCGCGGCGAAGAGCGAATTGATCGCGGCTTCTTCCGCGGCTTCGACGGCGGCTTCGAACAGCGGCGACATCTGGTCGTTGGGAAGGTCGAGTATGGGGCTCGGGTGCGCCCGGCGTTCGGCGGTGCGACGCACCTCCGGGCTGGTCGAGAAGGCGATCGCATATTCGCCCGAGCCGTTGGTCATCGGTGAGCCGGTCCGCGCGATTCCGAGCAGCCCGCGATGGGCGAGCCGTTCGAGATTGCGGTCGCTCAAGGGCGCGTCGGTCGCGATGACGACGATGCACGAGCCGTCGCCGCTCGCTTTCGATAGCTCGTCCCTGAGATAATATTGGCCGAGCGCCTGGCCGACGGGCACTCCGGCGACCTGCAGCACGCCGCCGTAATTGGTCTGGACGAGCACGCCGACGGTGTACCCGCCGAGGTTGGCTGGGAGCTTGCGTGAGCTGGTCCCGATGCCGCCTTTCCAGCTGAACGCGATTGTGCCGGTACCGGCGCCGACCGAGCCTTCCTGCACCGGTCCCTCGCGCGCTGCCTCGATCGCGGCGATCGCGTCGGCGGGCGTGACGTGGCGGCCGCGGATGTCGTTCAGGGTGCCGTCGTTCGTTTCACCGACCACCGCGTTGACCGAGCGCACCTGCTCGTTTTCGGGCTGCCTCAAGGTCCAGCCGATAATGCCGGCCCCGGCTTCCGGGACGTTGAGCGTGTTGGTGAGGAGGATCGGAGTTTCGATCTCGCCGAGTTCCCTGATCTGGGTCGATCCCATGAACTTGCCGTAGGCGTTGCCGACCGCGAAGCCGGCCGGAACCTTGTCCTGATAGAGGTTCCCGCCGTGGGGCAGGATCGCGGTCACGCCGGTGCGGACGTTCGCGCCTTCGATCAGCGTGACCTGCCCGACCTTGACGCCGGCGACGTCGGTGATGGCGTTGAGCGGTCCCGTCGGAAGGATGCCGATCACAATCCCGGCTTCGCGTGCGCGCGGCCGCGGCTGAGCCATGACGCCGGTGCTCATGACAGCAAGAAGGCCGATTGCGCAGACATGTTTCCACATGGTCCGACATATCGTCATTGCGAGCGTCGCGAAGCAATCCAGAAATGATTGCTGGATCGCCGCGCGGCTTTGCCGCTCGCGATGCCGAGCTATTCGCTTTGCGCTTGGTTAACTCTGCGCTAACCTAGCCTCCTTGCCGCCGAGTCCCGGTGGCCTGTTATGCGTACGGCTCGGGGGCAGGCTGTATGATCAAAGGGCCGACTGGCTGCCGGGGTGGCGGCCAATGATCTTCAATTCGCTGACTTTCCTGGTCTTCTTCGCGATTGTCATGGCGCTTCACTACGCGCCGTTCTTCAGCTGGCATCAGAAGAAGATCAACCTGATGATCGCCTCGTACTTGTTCTACGCGGCGTGGAACCCCCCGTTCGTCATCCTGCTGTGGGTCTCCACGGTGGTCGACTGGTGGGCGGCGCAGTGGATGGTCCGGGCGAAGCGCGAGCGGACCCGTAAGCTGTGGATGCTGACCAGCGTGGTCGTGAACCTCGGGATGCTCGGCTACTTCAAATATGGCGGCTTCCTGCTCAACAACTTTGTCGCGATCGCCGGTTCGCTGGGGGTCATCTATCACCCGCCGGGATGGGACATCGTCCTCCCCGTGGGGATCAGCTTCTACACCTTCGCGACCCTATCCTACACGCTCGACGTGTACCTGAGGCGCTCGAAGCCTGCGGGCCACTTCCTCGATTACGCGTTGTTCGTGACCTTCTTCCCGCACCTGGTGGCGGGGCCGATCATGCGGCCGACCGAGCTGGTCCCGCAGTTCGAGGTGCCGCGACGCGCGACAGCCAACCAGATCTTCTTCGGCCTTGCGCTGCTGACCCTCGGCCTGTTCCAGAAGGTCGTGCTCGCGGACGGCTTCCTCGCGCCGGTAGTCGAGGCGGTCTACGACGCGCCGGGCAAGATGCCCGGGATGCTCGACGCCTGGGTCGCGACACTGGCGTTCGCGGGACAGATTTTCTGCGACTTCGCGGGCTATTCGACCTCGGCGATCGGGGTGGCGTTGTGCCTCGGCTTCGCGATGCCCGACAATTTCCGCTTCCCCTACGGCGCGGTCGGCTTCTCCGATTTCTGGCGGCGCTGGCACATCACGCTGTCGAGCTGGCTCCGCGATTATCTCTACATCCCGTTGGGCGGGAACCGGCACGGCCAGGCGCGGACCTATGCGGCGCTGATGGGGACGATGCTGCTCGGTGGCCTATGGCACGGCGCCAATTGGACGTTCGTCGTGTGGGGCGGGCTGCACGGTTTGTATCTGTCGGTCGAGCGCTGGCTCAAGGCTCGGTTCAAGGGCGCGACTCCGGGACGGGTGGCGGTGCTCGGCCTCGCGCTTTTGACCTTCATCCTGGTCAACGTGACCTGGGTGTTCTTCCGGGCGAAGACCTTCGCCGGAGCGGGCGTCGTGTTGACGGGCATGGCCGGAATGCAGGCCAAGCCCGTGGCGCTGATCGCCTTCGGGCCGATGATCATCGCGATGACGATCGTCTCGGCCATCTTCGGGACTCACCTGGCGATGCGCAACACGACGCTTGAAGCGGTGATCGAGCGAACTCCGTCGGTAGCGATCGCCGGCATTTGGACGATGCTGCTGTTCGCGGTGATCGTCGAGCAGGGGCAGGGCAGTGCCTTCATCTATTTCGCATTCTGACGCGCATAAGGCGGAGATTCGTGGCGTCCGCGAGGGCGCGCTTCCAGCTGGCCTCCGGCAGACCGCTGCCAACCGTCCGGGCCAGGCGCAGCCGGTGCCGACGCGCGACATCCCGCTGCGGCCGTGGGTGAAGATGGGGCTTTCCGTTTTCATAGCGGTGACATTGCTTACGGGCGCCTGGGAGTGGAACGCTCGCGCCAATATCGGACTTCGGGCGGGGGACATCGATGACAGTCCGCAGGCCTGGGCCGAGCAGCGGCGTGCCGGCAGCTTTGCCCCCGTGGCGATCGTTGGCGACAGCCGCATCCTGTTCGACACCGATCTCGATCGATTCGAGCAGCTGACCGGCGTCCGCCCCGTCCAGACCGCCATCGTGGGCACCAACCCGCGCGCGCTGCTCGAGAACTATGCCAACGATCCGAACTTCCGTGGGCTGTTGATTGTCGGAATGGCCGATGTCGGCTTCTTCCGGCCACAGGGTGTCGGAGTCGGTGCGCCATATCTTAAGAACTTCGCCAAGAACGACAAACCGTCGCAGCTCAGCGGGCTTTGGCTCGACCGATTCCTCCAGCGTTATCTGGCGTTCATGGATGCCGAATACCGCCTCAGCCGAATGGTGCCGCGGATCGACCACGGTTGGCGCAAGGACGTCGACAGCCCGTACGAGGATGTGTGGAAGATCTCGGAGACCTTCGACAACCGGCAGTATTTCATGTGGAACCAGATCGAAACCGACCCTTATTTACGCGAGCACGCGCGGCACGCCTGGAACGGGTTTAAGGGACCGGTGGTCCCGCGACCGCTCGCCGACAAGGTCATCGCGCGCGCGGCCGAAGCCGTTCGGCGGATTCGCGCGCGAGGCGGGGATGTCATTTTCATTCGTCCTCCTTCGGCGCCGCAGATACGGGTGAACGAGCAGCATCGGCTTCCGCGTACGCTAGGTTGGGACCGGCTGCTTGTCGGCGCGAACGCCAAAGGGATCCACGCCGACGATCTGCCGCAGGCGCAGCGGCTGGTAATCCCCGAATGGTCGCACCTCAGCCATAAATGCGCGACCGTCTTCACCGATGCCTATGTGCGTCGGCTGGTGCAGCTCACTCCGCGGCTGAAGCTGCGCGCCGATGCGCCGCCGCCGCTCAGCCGCGCCGACTGCGTGCCCCAGAATATCGCGTCACTGTAGCTCGCCGCCGAGCTTCGCCGACAGCGCTTCGGCGTCGGCCGACGATCGGCAGGCGATGAAGATCGTATCGTCGCCGCAGATCGTGCCGACGATCTCGCCGATGTCCGAATTATCGAGCGCGACGCCGACCAGGTGCGCGGAGCCGGGCGGAGTCCTGATGACGACAAGATTGGCCGCGGGCTCGACCGAGCGGACCCAGTCGCGGAACACCGATGCGACCCTGGGGGAAAATGTTCCCCGGGCAGCTTCGGGCAATGCGTAACTGAGCTGGCCGTCGCGGCGGACTTTCACCGCGCCGATCTGCTCAAGATCGCGCGAGATCGTCGCCTGGGTCACTCCAAAGCCGAGGGAACCTAATCGCTCGGCAAGCTCTTCCTGATTCGACAGCGCGTTCGAGCGGATCAGGTCCGCAATCGCCCGTTGGCGCCGCTCCTTGAGATCGGTCATTCGCATGAGTATGCAGATACTTGCATAAATATGCAAATCGGTGGATAGGCGCGCCTTCATGATTCGGACGGCCATTCTCGGAGCCTCGGGCTATGTCGGCGGCGAGCTGCTGCGGCTGATCGCCGCGCATCCCGATCTCGCGGCGGCGAAAATGTTCGGCGAAAGCAAGGCGGGGCTGAAGCTGGGTGCGGTTCATCCGCACCTCGCCGCGGAATATCCCGATGCGGTCCTCGAAAAGTATGATGGCGGGCTCGACGGAATCGACCTTCTCTTCGCCGCGCTTCCGCACGGGCACAGCCAGAGGCTGGCAGCCGCGGTCGTGGACAAGGGGATCCCGTTCGTCGATCTGGGTGCCGATTTCAGGCTCGGCGATGCCGCGACATACGAGCGCTGGTACGGGCATGCCCACGAGGCTCCTGAACTGCTCGGCAGCTTCGTCTACGGCATTCCCGAGCTCAATCGGAACGCGATCAGGCAGGCGAAAACGGTCGCCGCCGCCGGTTGCTATGCCACGGCCGCGATTCTGGCGCTGAAGCCATTGGTCGAAGGCAGGCTGGTCAAGTCGGAAAGTCTGATCGTCGACGCGGCCTCGGGCGTCAGTGGGGCGGGTCGCGAGGCTAAGGAGACAACGGGCTTCAGCACGGTCGATGGAAGTTTCTCCGCCTACGGGCTGCTCAGCCACCGGCACACTGCGGAAATGGAAATGGCGATCGGGGGAACGGTTCTGTTCACCCCGCATCTCGTGCCGATGACTCGCGGCATCCTCGCCACCTGCTACGGCGAGGCGACCGGACCCTGCGACCCGCTGGCGGCGCTTCACGCAGCCTATGCGAAGGAGCCGTTCGTTCATGTTACCGACCGGCCGCCGGCGACCAAGTGGGTCAGCGGCTCCAACGGAGTCCAGCTTACCGCCCGCTATGACGAGCGCACCGGCCGCGTGCTCGCGCTGTCGGCGATCGACAACCTCGGCAAGGGCGCGGCGGGGCAGATGATCCAGTGCGCGAACCTGATGCTCGGCCTCGACGAAACGGCCGGGCTTACAACGATCGGAGTTTACCCATGAGCGTCACCGCGGCCGAGGGCTTCGTCGCCGCCGGAATGCACGCCGGAATCAAGAAGCGGCGCTTCGACATGGCCATGATCGCCACCGAGGACGGGCAGCCCGTGCCTTGCGCGGCGGTGTTCACGCAGAACAAGTTTGCAGCGCCTCCCGTCGAGCTCGACCGTGCGACGCTGCAGGCCAATGGCGGGAAGGCGTCAGCGGTCGTCATCAATTCGGGAAATGCCAACGCGGGCACGGGCAAGCCGGGCTACAAGGACGCGCAGCTGATGGCGGCGGCGACTGGCGAGGCGCTGCAGGTGGCGAATAGCCACGTGCTGGTCTGCTCGACCGGGATCATCGGCACTCGGCTGCCGATGGAGCCGATCTTGTCGCACATCACCAAACTCGCGAAGAAACTGTCGGTCGACGGCGCACATGACGCGGCCCGGGGCATCCTGACCACCGATCACCAGGCGAAGGAGGTGGTGATCAAGGGATCGACATTCACGCTCGGCGGAATGGCCAAGGGATGCGGAATGATCGCTCCCAACATGGCGACGATGCTGGCGTTCCTGACCACCGACGCCGACGTGCCGCGCTCGGTGATGCAGAAGGCACTGAAGGCGGCTTCCGACGCGACGTTCAACACGCTGAACGTGGACGGCGCGACCTCGACCAACGACACCGCAATCCTCCTCGCTTCGGGAACGCGCGGGAAGGCCGACCATGATGAGTTCGCCAATGCGGTGCTCGCCGCCTGCCGCGACCTCACCATGCAGATGGCGCGCGATGCCGAGGGAATGACCCGCATGGCGCATCTCACGGTCACGGGAGCGCACACCAACGAAGAGGCGAGGATCGC
>DASSIU010000182.1:0-3689 GCA_035691585.1 Sphingomicrobium sp.
CAAGTGGAACTCGTTTGACGTGCTGACTCCCGAGACCGGGATTTTGCACACGACCCGTCGGCGCACTCAGCCTTGGAAGACCGGCTTGCCGGTCGACTACACCTTGCATGAGGCGAAGCGGTTCCGTTTCGCGAGCTCCATCTGGACGCCGCGCTATTCCAGGCATCCTGACCCCAAGGTCGAGGCGTTCATCTTCTCGCTGCTGGCGGAAATGCTGGACGCCGGAGCGGTGAGCGAGAATGAGCTACGGGCCGAAATGGCGGCCAACCATATTCGTCACGATTCACTCAGGTTGATCGAGCGCTATCGGGGGTGGGAGCTCGCCCGGCGGGCGGCCTGACTCGGCGGTGCTCGCGTCTCAGTTGGATCATCATCGCGATGACATTCGTGATATTGCCGAGAACCAGCGCAATGGCAGCGCCGGGGACGCCCATTGTCCACGAAAATGGCGCAATGGCGAGGAAGAAGATCAGGCTGCCGAGGAGTTTCGCCTTGAGCGGACCGTCCGACCGGCCGAGCGCGTAGAGCATCGGGACGAGCGCGAAGCTGAAAATGCCGACCAGGGGAACGGCCATCAAAATCATCAGCGGCTCGTAAGCGCCGAGGAACTGCTTGCCGAACAGGAGGCCGATCAAGGGCTTCCCGCCGATCAGCAGCACCACGATCGCGAAAACGGCCACGCCGCCGATCAACACGGAGCTTCGAAGCATCAGCTTCCAAGGCTTCTTGGAGCTGAGGTCCATGCGCACGACTTCGGGGTAGAAGGCTCGGGCAAGCAGGTCGGAAGGCTTTTGCGCTCCATCAGCGAGCTCCGACGCCAACCGAAAAAGCCCGGCTCCCGCTGGCCCCAGCAATCCCCCGACGACTAGCCTGCCGATAGGGCCCCAGACCGTGTCGATGCTCGACGTCAGATTGACCTCGATGGCGAAACGCCAGGCGCCAGGAAGTGCGCTGGGCCTTAGCGTCGGCCGAATGCCTTGGAGATGTCCGGTCCGCCGTAACTCGCGCCAGGCGAGGAACCACAGCAGCAGATCGTCGAACAGCTCAGTTGCGAACCAGATGGCAACGTAGATGGGGAATGACGCGCCGAGGAGAAACGCGGCCCCGGCGAGAATTGCCCGGCTGATCGGCTGCGCGGTTCCGCCCCAGCTGATCAGGTCGAAACGGTCGAGTACCCGAAGCACACCGGTCGGCGTGGCCGACGCCATCGTCGGCAACGACAAGCAGAAAAGCAGGGCAAGCCATAGATATTCCGGGCGAATGCCGAACCACGAGCCAACGACCAGCAGCAACGCCATGCCGACCAGCATGCCGCCGATGCCGCTGATGAGGTCGAGCGCAAAGGCGAATCCGGTGGCGACCTTGAAATGCTCGGGGTCGCCGTGCGCGATACCGTGCCCGCCGTAGCGGACAATCAGCTGCCAGGACTGGAACTTGGCGATCCCGCTTACCGCTTTGGCGTAGCTGGTTATCAGGATGAGCGTTCCGAACAGGACCAGGCCAAGTCCTCGGGCCGCGAAGGCCAGGGTAGCAAGACCGAAGACCGCGCCGATCGCCTTGGATATGCCGAGATAGCTGCTGTTCTTCAGCAGCGAACGAAGATGCTGATCTTTGAACCAGTGTTTCAATCGATACTCGTCGAGGGCCCAGGCGCTGCGGAAGTCGCTCCGCCCGATCTATGGCCTTCAGTCGCGAATGAATAGCGTAAAGCCGCCCCGGCGAAGGAGTATCGCTTTGTATCGATGGGCGATTGCCCAGCTGACCAGTCGCCCGTCCAAGCCTTGGGGGTGCTGCGGATGGGGACGCGTCTCTCCGCCCGTCAGGATTGCGCCGGGTGGTTCCATGTCGAGGGCGGCATCGAACCGCTGCCAATTCGGGCTGTATCCGTAGCGCAAGGCGTCGGCGCTAAGCGCTCCGAAGGTCCGAAAGAGGAATGGGCCCGTCACGAATCGCCGATCGAGGTTTGCATCGGCACCGGCAATCACCTCCGGCGACAAGGTGACAATGGATCGTCCGGCCCCCAGCCGCGAGGCAGTACGTCCCTGTTCGACTGCAGCGATGAGTTCGGATCCGCGGCGCCGCGCGCGGATCCCCAGGTGGGCGGTGTAAAATAGACCAAACGCGCAGGAGACGGCGGTGAGGAGCAGAAAAGCCCGCCGCGGGCGCTCGGCGAAACTGTCCAGCGCCAGCGCGAAGCGCGGCACGAGCGGCGGGAGCAACGGGATGAGATATTGGGCGTAGGCCGGCTCCGGCATGTATGACCCGATTGCTCCGCCGATCACCATCAAGTCGAGCAGCAGCCGGTCTTCCGTTCGGCACCGGTCAAGCGCGCTCGCGGCAAGGCCGACGAGGATCACACCCTCCGCGCCGAAGCGCAGCAAGCGCAGCACGCGATGGTGGAACTCGAGCATGCCAGCGCGGCCGACTGACGACCACCACTGCGCCGGGGCGTGAAGGCTGTAGCTAAAGACATCGAAGCGAAATTGCTCGGGAGCGACGATCGCGAAGATGAAACAGGGCAGCAGGCCGATCAATGCGCCGGCGGCGAACGCAGCGACTCCCCTCAGCCCGAGCCGACGCGAACGCAGCAGGACATAGGCGACAGCGCCCGCAGCCGGTACGGCGGCGCTGATCTTCGTGGATGTCGCGAGCCCCAGCAGAAGGCCGCCGAGCGCCATCTCGAGGATCGGCTTCTCCTGCCGGATCGCGCAAAGCAGGACGGCCACGGCACCGGCGAGGAACAGCATCGGCAGCGCGTCATTCCGCCCGAGCGAAGCGCCCCACAGGAACGGCTCCGTGCATGCGAGAGCGACCAAGGCAGTCAAGCCATTCGCTGGGCGGACTCTACCTTTGAGCTCGATGGCGAGCAGTGCAATGGTTGCAAGCGCGAAGAGACCGTTGGCGGCGCGGGCTGCGAGCAGCAGCCACCCTGCCGGAATGAACGCCAGCGGGTAAAGGATGATCGGCTGCAGCGGCGTCTGGAGATAGGCGAAGTCGATGTAAGGCCAGCCGCCGCGCATCAATGCGATTGCGCCGACGTACTGTCCCTCATCATGGTTCAGCCCCCGGACCAGGATCGAGAATCCGATCAGCAGGGCAGCGGCGGCAAGCAGCCGGCGCAGACCTCGGTTCCAGCGCGTGCCATCACAGGCATCGGCAATGACGGAGTGGGGCACACCGGCGCTGTTCGAGCGGCTCGCGCCCGGCGCAAGTGAACAAGCTGTAACCGGGCCGCGGGTGCCCGGCCGCTATGCGGGTTCGGGCACCCTTTGCTGGATCACCTTGTCGGCGAGTGGGCCGTTGAGCTCGGCCAGATGGTCGAACTCCGCCTCGTACGTCGCGAGGCCCTGGCTCTGGGAGCGGAGCTCGGCTTCGAGGCCCGACAACTCGGCTTCAGGGATCAGGGCATCGATGCGATCCCAACCGGTCCAGCCGTCGCGCGGTCCCATGCCGAGCATTTGGCCGCGCCTCCCCGCAACCGCCGAAGTAATGCGGCTCGTCGCGCTGGACGGGCACACCACCATCAGCTTGTGCATTGGCTCCAGCAGATGAGGCTGGGCGGCCGCGAGTGCTTCCTGCATCGCCAGCCTGCCGGCGAGGCGGAAGGCCAGCTCCGAGCTGTCGACGCTGTGATAACTGCCGTCGATCAGGGTCACCGCGCAATCGACAACCTGGAAACCGAGCGGCCC
>DASSIU010000183.1:0-6636 GCA_035691585.1 Sphingomicrobium sp.
GGACTCCTGGCCGGCTATTTCTCTTATCGCGCGGGCGTTCCGCAGCACGTGCGCCTGTTCCTGACGACCGGCGTCCTTGGCGGCTTCACCACATTCTCGACCTTCTCTCTCGATGCCGCGCTGCTGATCGAACGCAATGCCTATGGCGCGGCTCTGGGCTATATCGTGGGATCGGTCGCCGCCGCACTCGCCGGATTGTTCTTCGGACTGGCGGTGTTTAGGAGCGCCGGACACCTGCCCTGAGAACTTGGCCATGAACATCGACCTCATCCCCGTGGGCGACGATCCGCCCGGCAACATCAACGTCGTAATCGAGGTCCCCGTTGGCGGGGAACCGGTGAAGTATGAGTTCGACAAGAAGTCGGGCGCGCTGTTCGTCGACCGCATCCTCCACACGCCGATGCGCTATCCGGCGAACTACGGCTTCGTTCCGCATACGCTGTCGCCCGACGGCGACCCGCTCGATGCGCTGGTGATCGCCCGCTCGCCGTTCGTGCCCGGCTGCGTCGTACGCGCCCGGCCGATCGGCGTGCTCAACCTCGAGGACGAGCATGGCGGCGACGAGAAACTGATCTGCGTGCCGGTGGACACGACCTTTCCTTATTATGCCGACGTCGGCGAGCGGCAGGACCTGCCCTCCATCGTGCTCCAGCAAATCGAGCACTTCTTCACCCACTATAAGGACCTGGAGACCGACAAGTGGGTCCGCGTCGGCAAATGGGGCGATGCCGCGGAGGCGCGCCAGATCCTGCTCGAAGCGATTGAACGGGCGCGGGGGCAAGTCGCCGCACACGCCTGAGCGCGCGAGACTTCAAGCCGCGATTCTGCTATGGCGCGGACTTCCGCTCAGAGGAGGCGTCCCATGGCAGATCAGGACCGCATTTATTTCGCGCGGCGGGCCGCCGAGGAGCAGCAGCTTGCCACCGACGCCTCGGATCCGGACGTCGCCCTGGCTCACCGCAAAATGCAGCGCGCCTATCTCGAGCGCGCCAGCACTGGCGATCGGCCGGACGCGCGGCAGGAGACGATCGGCTGATCAGTCCTGGGCGGTGCTGAGGCCGCGCCAGGTTTTCTCGAGGAGCGTCGCGCGATTGCTGGCGCGGGCTTGCCTGAGGCGCGGATAGCGTCCCGCTTCTTCCTCCTTGAGCTCGGTGGCGAAATCCCCCGCGCGTACCTCCGACAGCACCTCGGCCATCCGGTCCCGGACCCCCTGATCGATGATCCGCTTGCCACCCAGAAGGGCGCCGAGCTCGGCGGTGTTGGAGATCACCTCGCGCATCCCGGCGATACCGCGGGCTTCGATCAGGTCGGCAATGAGCTTCAGCTCGCCGATACATTCGAGATAGGCGAGCTCTGGCGAGACGCCGCCCGCGACCAGAGTCTCGAAGCCGGCGATCAGGAGCTCGGGCACCGCGCCCCAGACCACGGCCTGCTCGTTGAACAGGTCGGCCTCGGCCTCTTCGGCGAAGGTGGAAGCGATGAGCCCCGCGCGACCCGAACCGATCGCGCGACCGTAGGCGAGGGCGATGTCCTTCGCGTGGCCGGTCGCGTCCTGCGCGACTGCCCAGACGGCGATCATGCCCTTGCCCTCGATGTAGAGCGAACGAAGCGCGGTGCCGGGTCCCTTGGGCGCGACCATGAACACGTCGAGGTCCGACCGCGGTTCAATCAATCCGAAGCGCACCGACAGGCCGTGGCTGAAGCCTAGCGCCGCCCCGGCGCGCAGCTGCGGTTCGATTTCTCGATAGAGCGAAGCGTGGATTTCGTCGGGCGCAAGCATCATCACCACGTCCGCCGAGCTGACCGCTTCCTCGACCAAGGCGGTGGCAAGGCCCGCGGCTTCAGCTTCGATGTTGCTTCCCGAACCGCCGCGAAGCCCAACGACCACGTCGATTCCGCTGTCCTTGAGGTTCAGCGCCTGCGCTCTGCCCTGGTTGCCGTAACCGAGGATAGCCACCCGTTTCCCGGCGAGCGGAGCAGGGTCGATGTCGGCGTCTTTGAGAAGCTTCATAAATCCGTTCGGGCTGAGCTTGTCGAAGCCCTGTCCTTCTTTTGGGGAAAAAAGGAAAGCAGCCCTTCGACAAGCTCAGAGCGAGCGTAGGTGCTTACGGCTCCATCAGGGCCAGCGCCGCATCGAGTGTGTCGAGGTCCAATGCCTCCTGGAATCGCGGCCACTCGGCCGGCGGTTGGTGCGCGAACCAGGTATATTGGCGCTTGGCATAGCGGCGGGTCGCCTGCCGCCCCGCTGCAACCGCTTCGTCGAGCGTGCTCTCGCCGAGCAGGTAGGCCGACAGTTCGCGGACGCCGATCGCCCGCATGACCGGCAAGTTCGGGTTGAGGGCGCGGGCCAGCAACTCCTCGACCTCGCTCACCGCACCCTGATCGATCATGTGCGAGAAGCGTTCGTCGCAGCGCGCGTACAGCCATTTGCGAGGGGGCAGGAGGATGATCGGCCGGAGCGAAACCTGATTTGCGATCCCTCCTTCGCGCTGATGTTGCCATTCGGCGAGCGTTCGGCCGGTGGAGAGGACGACCTCGAGCGCTCGGTTGATCCGGGCGGAGTCGCCGGGCTTGAGCCGGACTGCTGCCCGCGGATCGAAGGCCTCCAGTTTCTTTGCATTCTCCTCGACCGATGTCGCCCGCACTCGATCGCGAATCTCGGCGTCGATGGCTGGGACCGGAGCGATCCCGTCGAGCAAGGTGCGCAGGTACAGACCGGTGCCGCCGACGAGGATCGGAGTCCGCCCTCGGGAATGGATATCCGCGAGCTCGCGCCGTGCCAGCTCGGCCCATTCGGCCGCGGAGCACGGAAGCGATCCGTCCTGGATGCCGTAGAGCCGATGCTCGGCCTGCTGAAGCTCTTCGTCGGTAGGAGCCGCGCTCAGAACCCGGAGGTCTCGATAGATTTGCGCGCTGTCGGCGTTGACGATCACGCCTCCAATTTGCTGAGCAAGGGCGAGCGCCAGCGCCGACTTGCCGCTCGCGGTCGGGCCGGCGATGAGGACAACGGGAGGTTTGGACGGCGACATGGGAATCGCGACGCTGATAGCAGCGGGAAGGCTCGATGACAGGATAGTCGACCGCGCACTCGGGCTGCTTCGCGAGATCGATCCGAAGGCTGCGTTCCTTCACTGGATCGACGAAGGCGACGCCGTGGACCTTCGCTTTTCGGGCGCAGCGAAGGACGCTCGGTGGGCGATCGATGGCCTTGAAGGCACCGATATCGTCGTCCAGCCCGAGGAGCCTCGGTGGAAGCGCCTCCTGGTCGCCGACATGGATTCGACCATCATCGGCCAGGAATGCATCGACGAGCTCGCCGACTATGTCGGGCTGAAGCAGAAGGTCGCGCGAATCACCGAGCGGGCGATGCAGGGCGAGCTCGACTTTCCCGGAGCGTTGAGGGAACGGGTGCGCCTCCTCGCCGGGCTGGACGAACGGGAACTGAAGCGCTGCCTCAATGAGCGCGTGCACGTGACCGCGGGCGCGGAGACCCTTGTGCAGACCATGCGCGCCGGCGGGGCGAGCTGCCTGTTGGTGTCCGGCGGCTTCCTGTCCTTCGCCGAACCGGTCGCGCGCACGGTGGGGTTCGACCGGGTTCGCGCCAACCGGCTGGTCTTCGCCGGCGGAAAGCTCAGCGGCGAGGTCGGCGACCCGATCGTCGATGCCACGGCCAAGCGGGAGGCGCTGATCGAGGTCCGCGAGCAGTTGGGGCTCAAGCGCGAGGACGTCCTCGCGATCGGCGATGGTGCCAATGACAGGATGATGATCGAGGAAGCGGGGCTGGGGATCGCCTTCCGCGCGAAGCCGGCGCTGGTCGCGGTCGCCGATGCCGAGCTTCGGCATCACGGCCTCGATGCCTTGCTCTGGGCGCAGGGCGTCCGCCGCCGCGACTGGTTCAGGCGCTAGCTACTTCGCCGGGACAGGGAAGCAGGCTGTGCCGAGCGCAGCGCAGGCGGCCGCGGCCGCGGCCCTGCTTGCGTACGGCCCCACCTGGAGCCGCGTGACCTTGCCCGCCGCGATGTAGAAAGGGCTGCGGCCGGCGAGCGCCGCTTTCCCCGAGACGCGCTGATACAAGGCTTCGGCCGAACCGCGCTGCGAGAAGGCGCCGAGCTGGATACGCCAGTCGCCGCTCGCAACGACCTTCGTCGCGGCCCTCGGGGCCAGCGGGTCCGCCGCTCTCGCCTTAATCGGCTTCGGCGACGCCGGCTTCGGCGTCGGTTTCACCTGCGCGACACGAACCGGTTTTGATGGTTGCTCCTTGGCCGGAGGAACCGGAGATCCGCTGGGGATCGACCGCGACAGCGCGATTGCCTTGTCGCGGTCGGCCACGGGAAGGAGCTGATCGAGCTGCGCCAGCGTGTCCTTGGCCGGAGCAAGCCCCTGCTCGGCCGCCCGGCTGACGTAGGCGTAGCCGAGCAATCGGTCCTGCGTGACTCCGTCGCCATTATAGAGTGCCGTCCCATAGACGAGCAGCGCTCGGGGCTCCCCCTGCTCGGCGGCGCGCCGCAGCCATTTCAGCCCCTCGGCCTGGTCGCCATTCTGGAACAGCAGCAGGCCGAGCGTCGTCTCGGCATCGAGATGGCCGGCACTTGCCGCCTTTTCGAACCAGCTTTTCGCCATCGCGAGATTGATCGGAACCCCGCGACCGAGCCGATAGGCCTGCCCGAGGTTGAACTCGGCGTCGGCATCGCCCTTTTCCGCAAGCGGGCGCCAAATCGCCACGGCGCTTCCATAATCGGCTCGCTGCCAGGCTTCGATGCCGGCCTTGACCGATTGCCCGGAAACCGGCGCACTCAGCAAAGCAACCATCGCGGCGGCAACTAAGTGTTTGGGACTCATGCGTTAACCCACCCTCAACGCTCATTAGCCGACGGAGCGGTGAGCGCAAACAGGCTGCGACCAATGTTAACCAGATTTTAGAGCCTCAGGTGTCACTCCCCCACTGAACTGACGTCAATTCACGCGAGGGGAAAAGCATGCGCGTCCTGGCAATGGCATCGCAGAAGGGGGGATCCGGCAAGACGACCTTGTCAGGCCATCTTGCGGTGCAGGCCCAGCTGTCTGGAGCGGGTCCGGTGTGCCTGATCGACATCGATCCGCAGGGCAGCCTTGCCGACTGGTGGAACGAGCGCGAGGCCGACATGCCGGCTTTTGCCCAGACCACCGTCGCCCGACTCGCCAGCGACCTCGAGGTCCTTCGCCAACAGGGCTTCAGACTTGCAGTAATCGACACCCCTCCGGCGATCACCATGGCCATCCAGAGCGTCATCGCCGTTGCCGAGCTGATCGTCATCCCGACCCGTCCGAGCCCGCACGACCTTCGCGCCGTCGGCGCCACGGTCGACCTCTGCGATCGCGCTGGAAAGCCGCTGATCTTCGTCGTCAACGCGGCGACGCCCAAGGCCAAGATCACCTATGAAGCGGCGGTCGCGCTTTCGCAGCACGGTACCGTTGCTCCGGTCACGCTTCACCACCGCACCGATTACGCGGCCTCGATGATCGACGGCCGCACGGTCATGGAAATCGATCCGAACGGTCGCTCCGCGAAGGAAGTGACCGAGCTGTGGGACTATATTTCCGACCGCCTCGAAAAGAATTTCCGCCGGACCGTGTTCGCGGCGCCGGGTGCAGCGCCAGGCGTCGCCGCCGCGAGTCCGCGTCCGGTCGGGGGCTTCGGCCGCCGCGTCGTCGGTCAGTGAGGGGGACCGAAGGTGGCCACTGAAGCCAAGCCTTTCGCTTCTCTTTCTTCGGGATTGCTTGCCCGCAAGGGTGCCGCGCGTCCCGCCATGCGGCCGCAGGGTTTCGGCGGTCAAGCCGGCAGCGGTCTCGAGGACCTCGGCTGGAACGACATGGGTTTCGAGCCCCCCAAGGCGGCTGAGGTCGAGCGCGACGAAGATCATGACGCGTTCGGCGAGGATGTCGTCGAGCATCCCCGTGCCCACCCGACCGGGCTCACGCCGATCGGCTCTCCCGTTCACGACCAGCAGGCGGAAATCGCCGATCGGTTCAACGGCATCGACGAAGGCTCCGACCAGGAAGAGGAAATCGGCGAGGTCGAAGAGGCCGCCGAGCTCCGCCAGACCGAGGTGGAAGAGGTCCGTGAAGCGCCCGAGATCATCTCCGCGCCGATCGTCGTGCCCGCGCCGGCTCCGCGCCGTGCGCCGCGCGTGCGTGCGGCCGTGGGAATGAAGGGGAAGGCGGCGTTCACGCTCCGCCTCGATCCCGAACGTCATTTGAAGCTCCGGCTTGCTTGCGCCGTCGACGGAAGGTCGGCGCAGCAGCTGGTTACTCAAGCGCTCGATCAGTTGCTCGAGCGTGTGCCCGATCTCGACGGGCTAGCCGCAAAGGCAAAAAGTAGGGGGTAAGTTCCATGACTCAGCCGCTTCGTTTCAGCACTGCTGCGTCCCTCATCGTCCTGGGTTCGATGATTGCGGGATGCGCGGCGCCCCAGGCCCGGGTGGGCTCGGCATCGCATCTAGGCGGCAAGACGGATGAGAATGTGGGTCTCGCGACCCGCGCCCTCGCCGCGCTCAACGCGAACCAGGTCCCGCAAGCGATCCAGCTGGCCGAGCAGGCCACCGCCAGGACGCCCACGGCTGCCGACATCCGCGCGCTCCTCGGCAATGCCTATTTCGC
>DASSIU010000184.1:0-2205 GCA_035691585.1 Sphingomicrobium sp.
ATCAGCAAGCTGCTGGGCGAGATCACCGGGTTCCAGGACAACTTCGGCGCTTCCAGGTCCGGCCGGCTGGAATGCGGAGGGATGGGATTGCCATCATAATTCTTGCCGTTGGAGACCAGTGGCCAACCATAATTGCGGCCGGGCAGAATGAGGTTGAGCTCGTCGCCACCGCGCGGCCCCATCTCCGTCTCCCACAGGCGTCGCCGCGCGTCGAAGGCGAGCCCGTACGGGTTCCGGTGCCCCGTGCTCCAGGTCTCCGACGGCGTGAGATTCGCCCCTGGCCAGCGGAACTGCCGCCCCGGCGCGTGCATCGCCGCCTCCGTGTCCTTCGGCGGATCGGTGATGGTGACCGTCGGGGCGCCCATTCGCCCGGCCATGGGATTATCCGCCGCGGGCTTTCCGTCGAGCGTGAGATGAAGGATCTTGCCGAGCGGCTGACTGGGGTCCTGCGCGGGGGTGAAGCGCTGCCGCTCACCGCTACTCAAGAACAGGGATTTGCCATCGGGCGCAAAGGCAATGATGGCCCCGAACTGGCCACCCTCGCCGCCGGCCGGATCGTGCCACAGGACATTGAGCCCCTGCAGCCGCTCGCCCGACGCATCGCGAACCAGCTGGCCTCGCGCCAGGGCCAGGCCGCTGCCGCCGCTCGGCGACGGCTCGGCATAGGTAAGATAGACCTGCCGGTCTGACCCGAACGTCGGCGACACCCTCACGTCGAGCAGCCCGCCCTGGTCCGACACTATGACCCTCGGCGCACCGGCGACCGGCTGCTTGCGACCATTCGTGAGGTCCACCAGCCAGATACGGCCGGGCTTCTCCGTGACGATTGCCAAGTTCGAGCCCGGCAGGAAATCCATCGCCCAAGGCGAGTCGAAAGTCGCGACGGGTTTCGTCACGAACGGCGAGCCGCCGGCGGGCGCCGCCGAAGCCTGGTTGCTCGTCGTCGCCGAGGTCCCGCACGCCGCCAAGGCGAGAAGCCCAACCTGAATTGCACGCATCCTCATGACGACTGCTCCGTTGTGTCCCATGAACCGACAAGCCGCTATTACGCACGAACCAGCATGACGACCCACCCTTGCTCCTTACTCTCGCTCGCGACTGCGGTTCCGCCGAACGTCGTCGAGCAATCGGACGCCAAAGCCCGGGCGCGTGAGGCATTCGGGGGCAAGAAGGCGCTGTTCGACCGACTGTCGGGCGTGTTCGACAATGCCGGCATTGCCCGGCGCCACATCGTCGCCCCGCAGGATTGGTACATGAGCAGCCACGGCTGGCATGACCGGAACGCCGTTTATCTCGAGGCTGCGGAGCAGCTATTCATCGGTGCCGCCACGGCTGCGATCCAGAAGGCTGGGTTGAGGCCGGATGAGATCGACGGCGTGGTGACCGTCTCGACCACGGGAATCGCAACGCCCAGCCTAGAAGCGCGCTGCCACCAGCGCGTCGGATTTCGCGACAATGTCCGCCGAGTTCCGGTCTTCGGGCTCGGCTGCGCGGGAGGGGTCAACGGCCTTGCCCTCGCCTCCCGTCTCGCCGTCGCGGACCCGGGCAGCATCTGGCTGTTCGTTACCGTCGAGACCTGCTCGATCTCGATCCGCCTCGACAGCGACGACCCCGCCGCAGTGGTGGCCACGGCCTTGTTCGGCGACGGCGCGGCGGCGGCAGTCGTGACGAGCGCGCTCCACAGCCTCGCGCACATCACCGGATCGGTCGAGAAGCTCTGGCCCGACACGCTTCGAATCATGGGCTGGGATGTCGACGACCCGGGATTGTCGGTCGTGTTCGACCGTGCCATCCCACCGTTCATCGAGGCCGAGCTCGCGGGCGCCGTTGACGGAATGTGCAAGGAGCTCGGCGTCGAGCGCGAGGAAATCGACCGGCTGTGCTGTCATCCCGGTGGGGTCAAGGTGATCGATGCGATCGAGACGTCCCTGAAGCTGAATCAGGGCGAGCTGAACCTGGAGCGCGAAGTGCTTCGCGACTACGGCAACATGAGCGCCCCCACGGTGATGTTCGTGCTCGAACGGCTTCTCGAGCGCGGCCTTCCCGACAAGGTGCTGATGACCGCATTCGGTCCGGGTTTCACCTGCGCCGGCCTGATGCTCGAGGCGCCGTGATCTTCAACATTGCCATCCTTGCGCTCGTTACGCTCGAGCGCCTGGGTGAGCTGTGGCTTGCGAACCGAAACACGCGGCGGCTCCTTAGCGA